>JBDQII010000092.1:0-13128 GCA_040264395.1 Verrucomicrobiota bacterium | reverse complement strand
TCAAGGAATCCGTATTCCCATTCAACCGTTTTCAGGGGCAAGATATCCTGCTTTCTCCCGAAATGAAATCCACCGGGGAAGTCATGGGACTGGATGCTGATTTGGGAACGGCTTATGCCAAATCTCAAATGGCAGCCAACGCGCCTCTGCCGCTTGAGGGGAAAGTGTTCATCAGTGTTAACAAATCAGACAAATCCCAGATTGCAGACCTGGCAAAACAGTTTTCTGATCTTGGATTTGAACTGATCTGTACCGAAGGAACCGCCAGAGTGATTCAGGAAGCAGGTATGGAGGTGCGCGAGGTTCGTAAATTAGCGGAAGGTCGACCCAATTCGCTGGATCTTCTCAAGAATGGTGAAATCCAATTGGTAATCAATACGCCTTCAGGGCAGGCGCCGCGCGCCGATGAAGTCAAGATCCGTACGACTGCAGTCTACAGTCGGGTGCCGATCATGACGACACTCAGTAGTGCCAAGGCAGCCGCTTCGGCGATCGCTGCACTCAAGAAAAACGGATACCAGGTGAAACCCATTCAGGAGTATCATTGAATAATATTCCCGGATATCGAGTCAGGAATCCATGGTCAAATCTGTTTGAGTATCATTAATCATGTTACATATTCTTCCTGCGTGATCTTTTGCGCAAAATAAAGAGATGAGAAAATTAAAAGAAACAAATGTTATTAAGTTCGCATTTGCTGTGCTGATGAGCTGCTTGTTAAACTCTGCTGTTCAGGTGCATGCTCAGAGCGAGGTGCGCGCCTTGTCCTTGCAGCAATGCTTTGAAACGGCCCTCGAAAATAATCTGACCGTCCAGATCGAAAGGGTAAATCCAGAACTTTCCCTCTATGACCTGAGGGTTTCGGAAGGTGCCTATGATCCAAGTTTCTTCTTTTCCTATCGGCAGCAAAACCGCCAGGAACCAGGAAGGTTTGATCCGACCATTGGTAATATTCCCGGTTCCTCCAGTGAGACGGACTCTTTCAGTAGCGGCATTTCAGGCCAGCTTCCCACGGGGACTCAGTATTCCTTCCAAACCTTTGTATCCGAGACTGAGGTCAATAACGCTGGTTTTTCATTCAATCAGTTTTCCGGCAATGCCGCTTTTTCTCAACTCCGCCAACCACTTTTGAAAAATCTCTGGATTGATGGGGCAAGATACAACATCAAACTAAGCAAAAACCGCCTGACCCAATCAGATTTGGCATTGCAATGGCAGATGATGAATGTCCTGACCCAGGTAGAGCTTGCTTATTACGACCTGATCGCTGCTCAGGAAAATGTCAAGGTCCAGGAAAAAGCTGTTCAATTGGCCGATCGTCTTCTTGCTGAAAATAAAAAGAGAGTTGAGATAGGTACCATGGCTCCTCTTGACGAAAAGCAGGCTCAATCACAAGTTGCTGCTCGGCGAGCCGATTTACTGGGGGCCAGACGTACGCTTATTGTTCGTCAGAATGCTTTGAAGAATTTGCTAAGTCAGGAATACGCCGATTGGGCTTCCGTCTCCATTCAGCCCTCCGAAGGGCTGAGAGCTGTTCCCGTCGTGACAGATTTGCAGGACAGCTGGCACAAAGGTCTGACTCAAAGGCCTGACCTTCTCCAATCCAAAAAAGGATTGGAAAATCAGGGGATCCTTGTGAAGTTTCGGAGGAATCAGCTTTTCCCCCAGCTAGATCTGGTTGGCAGTATCGGTTATGCGGCTCAAGCGCGTAACGGAAGCTATAGCGACGTTTTTGATCAAATCACCGGGCGAGACAACCCTGTCTGGTCTGTCGGAGCCGAATTAAGCGTCCCGCTCACAAGACGTCAGGAGCGCTATAATTTCAAATCTGCGAAGGCACAGGCCGAGCAGCTTAAATTAACCTTCAAGCGGTCGGAGCAGCAAATCATGGTCGACATTGAGAACGCTGTTTCACTAACCAAAATCAATCTTCAACGTGTTGAGGCAACTCGGCAGGAACGCGAGTTTGCTGAAGCTGCACTTGACGCTGAACAGAAAAAACTCGAGGTTGGCAAAAGTACGAGTTTTATCGTTTTACAGCTGCAGCGTGACCTTACCGCTGCGCGATCCAGCGAAATCAACGCTCTCGCTGAATACAACAAGGCATTGTCCCAACTATCCCTGAGTGAAGGTTCAGTTTTTGACCGCCATTCAATTGATGTGGACGTGGTAGAGTCCGATGCGCAGGCCAATCCGCTTCTCGAGCCTGTCTACTCAGAATAGTTCCTTCCAGATGAAGGAACAGATCCATACTGAAGCGGCCAAACAGCTGTGTACCGATTGTGGGTTTTGCTGTTCTGGTGTGTTGTTCATTGATGTCAGAATCGACGACAAGCAAGAGTTGGATCGTGTCGTAAACTGCGGTGTCGAGCTCGAACAGCATGACGGCCAGAACTACTTGACTCAACCTTGCCAATGCCTTGATGAAAGATCTCATTGCAAAGTTTACGACAAAAGACCCAATATGTGTGCATCCTTTGAATGCGGTGTCCTCAAGCACCTGAAAACAGGGGGGTGGAGTCTTTCGAAATGCAAAAAGACCGTCCAGGAGGCTCAAGTCCATGTGAGCGCCCTGACAAATACTCTTCTCAAACTGGGTAACCTTGATGTTGGGGTTCCACTCTTCCTGCGAACGGAAGAGGTTCTTTCCCAGCCCTGGGATTTGGATGGACCCGATTCGGTCCTTGAATTAAGAGATCAATTGTTCCAGCAATCCGCCGATTTGAGTTCTTTTGTGGAAACGCACTTTCTAAGTGAAGAGGAAGCACAGGAAAGAGAAGAGGGTTAACGTTACTCTGGCATTTCATCAATCAGAGCATATCAGGAACGTCGTCGCGCTTACTTGTTAACTCAAGCGAATTGCAGCAGATCCCTCCTTGTGGCAGTTCCCGTGGTTCCCAGTTGGTGGATAACACATGAGGCTGCACGCATGGAAAGCTGCAGCGCCTCGTCAAGCGATGCTCCAGCTGCCAGGCCGGCGCAGAGATTTGCTGTGACTGAATCACCGGCTCCCACAATATCAATGGGCCCCCGCAAGGGAAGAGATGCCGCATAGGCTTGATCACCCTTGGGAACTACTCCAGTGATTCCCTGATCGGCCATTGAAACAAATACCGGCTGCCCTGATTTCCGTGCAATTTGAAATGATTCATTTTTCACCTGGTCCAGAGACATCTTTGAATACCCCTTCCAGGCAGCCAGTTCATTGGCGTTCATCTTGTAAGTTAGGTTGGGATAGCTTTGAAGACCTCGTCGGCTGTCAGCAATGATTAATTTCTCAGGGTTTTGTTCTTGGATCTGACCCAGACGTTCAAGGATTTGTGATGTGATGGCGCCCGTTTCTTCAATATCGACTTGATCCATGACGATGAAGGCATCGACCTTGTGAATGAGTTTTTCAATGCCCTCGCATATTTGATCGGAAATCTCCTCTGGTGTAGCAGTCCAGTTTTTTTGATCCAGACGGTTGAGCTCCACAGGTGGCTTGTTGAGTTCACAAACGAGGGGTTTTGAATAGGTGAATGTATGCCTCAGACTGGAGCTGAAGAAACACTCCGAGTTGACTCCTTTGAGCTTTTCGAGTGCCTTGCGCAATAACCAACCCTCGGCATCTTCACCACAAAACCCGATCGTGTGAATTTCAGGTATGCCAAGTGCAACCAGATTGTTCAATACCGTTCCTGCGGCACCTGCCTGGGTTCGTACCTTGGTGACATTATAAACTTCCAGACCTGTTTCGATGGATTTTTCAGAACGTGATGGATCGATTTCAAAATATCGATCAAGACAGAAATCCCCAACGATCGCGATTTTTAATTGATCGTAGCAATTAATGATTTCCCTGGTACGATCTGGATTCATGCTTGCTTCAAGCGTTTGTAAAGTTGATGTATGAATGTGGCGTTATCGCATTGTAGATAATGCATGATTCCGCCCATGCGGGAGTAACTCTTACAGAATCTCAAGTAATAGGCTGGGCTGTTCTTGGGAGGTTCACCCTTTGTCCAATCCCATTTGCCGCCATCCTGAAGGTCTACGACATGAATGGAATGACCTGTGACATTTTGGCGGTCCTCTTGACGCCTCACGTTGTGTACGCAGCTCAAACTCTTTTCAAAAACCTGCGGTCCCATGATCGCAGATCCAACAGATAAAACAGAACCTTGATCCAGGCCCTCTACAGCTTTGCAGAAGAGTTCGAAATCTGCTTCTGCTGCACGCCCTACGATGCTTCCTTTGAACATTGGGTGGTTGGTAATAATATCATATCCAATGCCAGGATGCACAGAAACAGGAACTCCATGTGCATAGGCATTCGCCAGGATGGATGCTTTTTTATTTCTGTTTTTGACCGCGTGAAACCCCGGTTTGAGTTGAAACTGACTCATCAATCGAAGGCAGTCTGCTTGTGCTGATGCTAGTCTGGAAGCTGGATCTTTGATGATAGCCTCCCTCAGCTTTTCGGGGGAAGGAAGTTCGCATCCATCTTGAGTAATGAATTGCCCCAGCGAGCATCCGTAGCCTTTGTTTTCCAGTCCGCCCGCTGCCAGAGCCAACATGATGGAGCGTCCCGTTTCATCCCATGCCCCAAACGTGCCGGTTTCGACATTTTCCCTCACGGATTCAGTGGATTGACCAAGAAAAGCATATTCAAAATCGTGAATGGTGCCTGCACCGTTGGTTGCAAGATGTGTCAGCCAATCTTGCTCCATCATTTCATCAAGGATCAGTGCGGCACCATTTCGTAACAAATGAGCTCCATAGATGAGCATGACCGAGGCTCCACGATTCCGTGCTTTTAGAATGGATTGAGCGCAGGTGTCTATTTGCGAAACCAGATCAGGATTCAACTCATCTGATTTCGACTCTGGATCAATCAGAATATCTTCCACCCTGGTGAGGCTTTTTCTTTCCTCGATAGGGAAAACCTTCAATTGCGAACGATCAAAGTGAGGTTCAAAAATTTTATTCATATGCTAGGGTAAAGTCTCCTTGTAAACCTGCTGTTTCCGGCTTTCTCGCCGTCAGCTTTTCCCGTGTTATGTCAAAAAGCGGGTTGATCGGTCAGCTGTGGCATCAACATATCGATATCGCGATAGTCAGGAATCAACACATCGGCACCCACGCCCATCAAGCGTTTTCGTTTCCATTCATCGATATTGCCACTTCCGTTGTTGGCTTCATCGCTGGCTACTGCTACAGCGAGTCCACCCACTTCCTTTGTGTTTTCAATTTCCACATATCCATCACCAAAGGATAAAAGACGTTCACCTGGGATTTTGTTTTCGCGTAAAATTCGATCAATGACCATTTTCTTTGAGAAAGATTTGTAATCGTCCAGGGCGCCATAGATGTGCCCCTTAAAGTAATGGTCCAGCCCGAGGATCTTTGCTTCTTCCTTAACAAAGGGTTCGTCAGTTCCACTGGCCAAATAAACCGGGAGGCCCTTGCTGGTCAGGAGATCAAGCATGCGGCGAGCGCCGTGGACAACATGTTCATCGGCTTTTATTTCACCTGACAAGATTGCTTGTTTGCGATTTTGAATGCGGAGATCCAGACGCCTCAGGTATTCGTGCTTGTACCAAAGAGGTTCTTTGGGAGATCCTCCTCGCTCCTTGATTCGCTCTGCAAGTTGGATCATCTGGTAGATAGTTTGTTTTCCGTTCAATTTCATGATGTCGTCGAGCAGCATGTTTTTGACGGATTCTTCTGACTCTCCCGTTTTGTCTGGTAGCATCTCAACGAACATCGGGAGCATGACCTCAGGCCAACCTTCACGGACAAGAGACAAAGTGCCATCGAAATCGAACACTACATATTGAATGGAATGCCTCTTCCTAAAATGAGGTGAAAATTCAACATGTCCTGAATACTTGTTCTCCATTGGTGCCATGCTCGACATCCTGCCAAACCCTCACCTGGCATGCAACGCTGCAACTTTTGATTAGAAGCGAATTATCAGTTTATGATTTTTTATCAGGTTTTACTGGTCTTTTTCCCCTGGGTTGTAAACTATGTTCCAAATCATGAAAAAATTAATCTACTCACTAGCCGGAGTGTTCTGTGTTTTTTGCAGTACTTTAAATGCCGATCACCACAAAGCCACAGTCAATCTTGCAGGCAAATGGGATGCGTCCGCTTCCATGAATGAATTTGAATCACGTGATTCAGTATTTACCATTCGGAAAAATGGCGATAAGTGGGCTGTAAGCATGGTCAATGAAGAAGGTGTCAAGCAGGACATGGATCGCGTAGAGCTGGATGGTAAAACATTAGCCATCGCTTTTGATTTTGAAAGAGATGGCAACAAGGGGGTCATAGGAGCCAAAGCAGATTTGCAGAAGGACGGCAGTTTATCGGGGAAATGGTTTGTTCGTTCTGAGGATGGGGTTGAGCAGATGTCCAATGATTGGAAAGCTGTCCGTTCTCTCCCACCTGTCTTTGCTGGTAAGTGGGATGTTGTGGCAGAAACCGACCAGAGTAATATGGAGCATGCAATGGTTGTTGAAAAATCGGGCTCTGGTTTTTCTGCGCTCGCTTCCACGGATGATGGCGAAATAGATTACACCAGTGTCAAAGTGCTTAAAAATGGACTTAAAATGGAAATCCCCTTTGGTGGAGGCACAGTAAAGATTGCGGCCAAACTCTCAGCTGCTCAAAAGTTGAATGGAGAGTGGAAATACTACGACGATTTCAATGAAGAAGTAGCCAAAGGGAACTGGTCGGCTACTAAAAACAAGTCCAGGAACTAAAATTTTTCGATTTATCAAGCGTTATACCAATACCAGACTGGCCTTTGGCCGTGTCTGTCTGGTTTTTTGACGATAACATATTTAATGAAACCTCAATCCCCAATCTCTGAAGTCACTTTCATATAGATTAATTGTCCATGAAAAACAGTCGGACCGTGTTCATTATCCTATCCTTATTATGTTCAGTTTCCTTTGCTCAAGCCGAGAGGTTGGTTCTCGTCGGGGCATCCTATGGAAAGAACATATTGGCGATCTGTGATTCCCAAGGTGAAATGCTCTGGTCCCATAAGACGGCAGGACCAAGCAAAGGTCATGCAGGGCATCACGATCTGCAGTTGCTTGAAAATGGGAATATTCTTTTCCACGATACATGGACTACCCTGACTGAAATCACACTGGATAAAAAAGTCGTTTGGACCTATGACTCAGCGACGATGAATGGGAATCTGGGGGAAAGGGTGGATGTGCATGCATTCAAGCGACTGACCAACGGTCATACCGTCATTGTGGAAAGCGGGGTAGGACGTATCATTGAAGTGGATCGCGCAGGCAAGTTGATTCACTCATTTCCACTCAAAAAAGGCGGGACGGAATCAACTCGTCTCATGAGAATGACCCCTGATGGGAATTACCTCGTATGCTCTGAGAATCCGGGAGTTGTTACCGAATATGACCGTTCTGGGAATGTCGTTTGGGATTATCTAATCAACACGCGGGTCTACGGTGCTATTCGACTGAGCAATGGCAATACGCTTATTGCTTCAGGGGGGGGGAACAGTGTCCTTGAAGTTACTCCGCAGAAACAAGTAGTGTGGGAAATCAAGGGACAAGTGCCAAAAACAGATATTGAGTTGAAGTGGACAACGTGTCTGGAAGAGCTGGAGAACGGTCATTTCATGGTAGGGAACTGCCACGCGGGTCCCGATCATCCTCAAATTTTTGAAATCACGCGCGACAAGCAGATTCAATGGTCATTTGATCAATTCGATCTAGTAGGCAATGGGCTCGCCTGCTGGCAAATCATCGAAGGTAGTCAAGCAGCAATGGTACAACAAAAATTAGCGACCTTGAGGCCTTAACTGATTCTGGATTCAGTTGCAGCAGTCAAAGCGCATCCCCCCCACTGAAATCAAGTGCATCGTCGATTTCGGCTTTGCGATTTTTGTTGAGTTCGAGGATCAACTTCCCGTTCCGTATTTCGAACGTTTTCAAATGCTCAAGAAGCTTCGTGGTTTCCGGATCCATTTCCGCGTTTTCAAATAGATTCACTCCAGTCATTACATTTTGAACCGCAGCGGGCAAGGTTTTGCCCTTGATTTCAATGGATTGGATGATCACCGACAGCTTGCCCTCTCGAACGGATATTTTAAAACTACCCGAGCCGTTAACGTATCGCCCGGTATTCGAGCCCGGATTCAATTCATCCAGAGGAATACTGACCTGTCCCTGCAGGGCATTTCCCTCGATTTTCAAGTAAGCTCTTCCTCTAAGCTTTTCAAGCTGGGCATCATGAAAGATAAGTGCATTGATTTCCTCGGTGGTGAGTTCGAGCGGTGGAGAAGTTTCTTTGGTCTGAATGGCTTTTCTGAATCGCTCGACGCGTTGTTTCAGCATCGACAGTTCAGCTTCCCCCATTACTACCTCTGGTAATTGGATGGGATCTTCATCGGTGTAATTCTCGACTAATTTGCCTGCGGCTGCGTTGAATGCGTAGTAAAGCACCAGCGGCACCGCTATAAAAAAGACCAATCCGAGTATGACGGAGGTCAGGCACCCGTAAAAAAGCTTTTTTATTTTTTTTCGTTGCGCACATGATTTGATTCCTTCAGTTCGGATTGACGTGCGTCCACAATACCCGTCGTGTAAAGGCTAATGCAATGCTCAGCACCTGTATGCCTCCATTAGAGAACAAAATCACCTTTCGATTATGTTTAATGGCAGCGTATTTGCTTTAATTATAGACGAAACGAGCATTGACAGGCCATTGATGCATAATTACTTTGTTCCCAATTAGATTTTAAACTTATGGCAGACGATCAAAAGACTCCGCAAGGTGGAGCGGCACCCGCCGACAGTGGCAACGTGCAGCCCAAAAAGGAAACGGTAAGAATCAATCTTCCCCCAAAGCCCACTGCGGCGCCGACGGTTAAAATTCCTGCACCCTCGGCAATAGCAGGTGCAAAACCCGGTGCGGCTCCAGCAGCGGCTGCGGGCGGTGTGGCTGGTTCAACCCAAAAACTACCCTCAGCAGCACCCAAGGCAGCACCTGCGGCTCCTCCCATGGGAGGTAAATCTCCTGTGAGACCTTCACCTGCCATGGCTCCAAGAGCTTCTGCAGCAGCAGTTGCCGTGAATGGAACAGATAAAGGTCTTGCCATTGCCGCCACCATCGTGACCCTTGCTGTCGTTGTGCGCCTGGTTTTCCTCTAAGCTCCCTTGTTCATCGAACTTTATATTCATTCATGGAAAGTATTAACGAAGCCAATTTCGACGAAAAAGTTATCCAATCTTCTTCTCCTGCCCTGGTTGATTTCTGGGCAGAATGGTGTGGTCCCTGCAAGATGCTGACCCCTGTTCTCGAAGAACTCTCGAGTGAGAATGAGTCCAAGATCAACATTTACAAAGTCAATGTTGATGAAAATCAGCAACTTGCTGTAAAATATGGAATCCGTTCCATTCCCACGCTTCTGCTCTTCAAGGGAGGGGAAATTCAAGAACAGATCGTCGGCCTGAAGAGCAAGTCTGATTTACAGACCAGCATTGACAGTCTGGCAGACTGATTCATTTCGGGGAACGACCTTCGTCTTTCCGTGAAGTGCCACGGAAATCAATAACATGGCGTTCCTTTTAAATGCAGGGTCATCGGCCCAACAATCTGAATTTTATCACCAGCTTGGCACCATGTGCGAAGCTGGTCTTTCTTTGCCGCAAAGCCTTGAAACTCTCGACCGTTCAAAAGGGTTCCGTGCCTACCAAAAGCGCCTGAAGGGTTGGCGCGAGGCGATTGGTCGTGGAGAAACCTTTGCTGAAGCTGTCTCTCATTCCAGAGGAGAAGTGCCAGATTTTGATCTAGCGCTTCTACATGCAGGAGAGAATTCAGGGCGACTGGACGTGTGCTTCAGGCTGCTTTCCAAGTATTACAGTGGTCGGGCGGATAACATCCGTGAATTTCGGGGCACTCTTGCGTATCCAGCCTTTATCTTTCATTTCGCAGTTTTCATCATCCCTTTTCCAGCGCTGTTTCAATCAGGCAATCTTGCTGCCTATTTGTCAGCGACTTTAGGTGTTCTGATTCCGATTTATATGGCTCTGTTTGCCCTTTCGTGGGCTTCCAGTGGAACAAGAGGCTCAAGCTGGCGGCGAATGATTGAAGCAATGATTCGATTTGTACCTTTTCTTGGAGCGGCATTAAAATCCCTGGCATTATCGCGATTCTGCCTGGCATTGGAATCCCTGCTTAATGCTGGCGTTTCAGTTTCCAACGCCTGGACTACAGCTGCAGATGCGAGTGGCTCACCGTCCTTGATTGCAGAAGTAAGCTCCTTTCCCGATGCTATGGATTCTGGTCAAACTCCGTCCGAGTGGTTGAATTCCGCCTCCTTCTTTCCAGAGTTGTTCAGAATGTCCTATACCAGTGGCGAAGCTTCAGGGCGCCTGGATGAAAATCTGACTCGATTGAGGAAAGTATATGAAGAGGAGGGTAATCGAAAGCTTCGCACCTTTTCACAATGGTTACCAAGGTTGATCTACTTTGGAATACTTGTTGTGCTGGCCTACTACATTATTTCTTTCTGGACCGGGTACTTCAACGGTGTACTTGACTCGGCTGATATCTAGCCTCTTGATGAATGGCTTATGTGGACCATAGAAGAAATACAATCTGACGAATCCTTGCGTCGAAAAGAATTTCCAATATGCAAGGATCAGACTTTTCTGGCACATGCTGCCGTTTGCCCTGTTCCTGCGAGCGTATCCAAGGCCATTCAAACCTATGCCTCTGCATGTGAATTGGGAGATCAGGAAGATCAGGCGGGGCTCCTGATTGCAGAAACTCGGGCGCTTGCGAGTCAGTTTCTAGGCGTGGGAGCGAATGAAATCGCTCTGGTAGGTCCAACCAGCCTCGCTTTGAGTTTCATTGCGACCGGTTTTTCCTGGCAGAAAAATGATGAGGTCCTTGTTTATTTCGACGATTATCCATCCAATGTTTATCCTTGGATGGCTTTGTCCGAATGGGGAGTCAGGGTACGCTTCCTCAATGTACCGAAACCGGGACTGATCCGTCCTCAGGATATTTTAGGGCAAATCGATGAGAATACCCGTATGGTCGCTCTTGCTTCCTGTCATTTTCTCAGTGGATTTCGAATTGAAGTTGATGCTATCGGGAAAATCCTCAAGGACCGAGGCATTGCTTTTTGTCTGGATGCCATCCAAACGATTGGGGCATTTCCAACGCCACTCAAACATGTGGATTTCATGGCAGCCGACGCGCATAAGTGGATGCTTGGTCCCTGTGCTGCGGGCTTGATGGTTGTTAAAAAAACAATGCAAACATTGTTACAACCAACCACTTTTGGTTGGCACAATGTTTCCTGCCCTGATTTTGTTGCTTCCGAAGAATTTGAGTTGAGAGATGATGCACGAAGATACGAGGCTGGAAGTCATAACTTGATGGGGCTTGCTGGTCTGAAGGCTTCGCTCTCAATGCTCCAGCAATTAGGTGTTGAATCCATTGCCAAAGATTTGTTGGAAAAACGTAAATTCTTATCATCGATTCTGATTGAAAAAGGCTATCAGGTTCTGCATGCCGATGTTCCCGAGGCAAACTCAAGCGGTATCGTTACTTTCCATCGCGACGGAGATGACATGTCATTATTGCATCAAAGACTGAAGGAAAACAGATGTCAAACCTCCTTGAGAACGGATAGAGATGGAAACCATTTTATTCGTTTATCACCTCATTTTTACAATACATTCTCTGAGTTGGAAAAGTTTCTGGCGTTAACTTAGGGTCTCTTCTGAATTAAGATGGATTCGGTCAAAGAGCCAGGGAAACCCAATTACCAGCAGGAAAGTGGCGCACACGGCCAGCAAGATCAGCATTGGATTGGGAATTTCGTACAAACCCGGGACAGCGGTTTTCTGAGACTGGTAAACGACATAGGAAAAAACGCCCAGCAATAACCCGATACTCAATCGACTTGCACGTTGTCCCACCGTTCCGTTGAGTTTCAATTTTGGCATTCGATTTGATCGAATCCACTGCCAAAACACCAGACTTGCATAGCACGAAAGGTAAATCACGCATCCTCTTGGTGAGGGAGGACGTATGATTTCAGTGCTCAATCCTTTTTCCTGCAGATTAGACAGCCAGTTTTCAGGCGCTTGCCAATGGAGGTTGAATTTGTAAATCGCAAAGGCCAGCAACGTCAGCAGACTTATCATGATGGCATCGCGCACTGCTTCTTGTGTATATTCCGGACGAACGGGTTTTGGATAGAAGAACTTAAAGACAATTCCCATAAATACCACCACTCCAATCATCCATCCTGCCACGACTTGCAGTGGACTATGCAGTCCAAGGGCCACACGAGAGAGTCCCGTCAACAGAATGACGCTCCATCCGAGGCATCGCACTGGCTTGGATTTACAGTGAGTCATCACTACCAGCCAGACACAGGCCATCATTGCGTGGCCCGACGGCATGCCGAATCCACCTGCTTTCCCCAAAGTCTGGATTTCAGGATGCACCCAGAAGGGACGAGGGGCGAGCAGCAGGTCTTTTGATAAACTCATCACGACCCCACTCAAGGTCAAAAATTTTGTCAACTGAATCCCTGCTTCTTCTTTCCACCCCCAGTAAGCAAAAAGGATGAGTGACAGCATGAAAGGCGAATGTCCCAACTCACTGATCCAACGCATGCTGAGGATAAATGCATCCGGTAAATGCTGTAACCAGAGGATCAGGCTTGCCTCCCATGGCCACAATCGGTGCAGCAATTCAATCCAATCCATCATGAGCTATGCCTTGTGCGACTTGAATGCAGTGGACGTGACAGGCATGGGTTTTTGCCTGTGGGTAAGATCAGTTGGGATAGCGATTTTTTTCATTTCATTTTCAAGGTTCGCATGCTGTGGAACTTGATGTATTCTTCACGCGAATGAACAAGGCTCAATCATCGAATGTGTCCAAACAGAACGCAAGGCAAAGAAAGCAAACCCCCAAGCGATCAGCTGGTTGCGATCAGGTGCTTCGTGAATGGCGGCGGGCAAGTTGCGATGACCAGGAAAAGTTGTCACAGTTCAAACCTAACCAGACCTCTGATCTGGTGAACAAGGCACTGAAAACACTGCGTTTGGATCAGCGAACCTCTGAATA
>JBDQII010000091.1:0-13200 GCA_040264395.1 Verrucomicrobiota bacterium | reverse complement strand
GCGCCTCAAAGGAGCCGCCAACATAACATGAGAAATCACCCAATGGATCGATGCAAACGTGTTTATCGGATAAACACCCGCATCGAGCGACCAGATGAGCAACAATAAGAAGAGTTCGATCCCGTCCATCAAAAAAAACACTGTCAAATGAATCATTTTTTCTTCAGCTCATGCTTTCCATGGAAGAAACTCCTTGCGAGAGATCTTAACTATGTTCAAATCGAAGTTCTCTATTGTGAATTTGGCATCAAACATATGAAACGTAGCTTTTACAGCGCCCTTTCCATTGGCCTTCTGGCATTGATCTGCTCGCACAGCACATCGCTGGCAGGTTCATGGATCTGGAATCCTGATGACACTGATCCGAGCTCATCCTCTGACCCCAGATTTTTTCGCTATGAATTCACGCTGGCAGGTGGCTGGGAAAGTGCGGAATTTGCCCTCTCCGTTGACAATACCGGAATCGCTTACCTCAACGGAGAACGCATTGGCAGCACCCGTAATTGGGAACAACCTGTTTTTGCGGATTTATCGGCAAAATTAAAGCAGGGTCGGAATGTAATTGCCGTTAAAGCCACTAATCAAGGAGGTCCAGCCGGTTTGGTGGCCCGTCTGAAAATCAAACGTCGTGAAGGCCCCAGTCCTACCCTCGAATCCAATGCAAATTGGGTCAGCTCATTGGAAACTGAAGAAGGATGGATGCATCTTGAATTTGACGATTCAAAATGGTCTCGAGCATCCTTTGTCGCAAAACTGGGTGATCAGCCCTGGGGGAACGTATTTGAATCTGGGAAGGGCACCAAAGCAGAGTCCCTGGAAGTCCCCACAGGTTTCAAAATAGAACTCGTTCTCTCATCTCAAGCAGGACAGGGTTCCTGGATTGCGATGACATTTGACGACCAAGGACGCGCCATTATTTCTCCTCAATCTGACAATGATCCTCTTTTGCGCATCACCAACGTCGACTCAAACTCACCCAAGGTGGAGGCATTCACAACGACCAAGGTGCGTCACGCCATGGGACTTCTCTATGCCCATGACAGCTTGTATATCAACGGTCACGGACCTAAAGGTACAGGCTTGTATCGTTGGGTTGACACCAATAAGGACGACCGCTGGACCGACGATGAAACCAAGTTCCTGAAGGCAATTCGAGGTGAAGGAGAGCATGGCTACCATGGATTGAGGCTGGGCCCGGATGGCATGATTTACATGATGAACGGTAACCACACCCGAGTTCCGGAAGGAGTGGATAAAAACTCACCTCACCAAAATTATAAGGAAGATCACCTGCTGCCACGCCAATGGGATGGCAATGGTCACGCCACTGGCATCATGGCTCCTGGCGGATATATTGTCCGAACCGATGCGGAAGGTAATACATGGGAGCTGTTGCTGGCTGGATACAGAAACGCATATGACTTCGACTTCAATGCCGATGGTGAAATGTTTGCGTTTGACAGTGACATGGAATGGGATTGGGGTACTCCATGGTATCGACCAACGCGTGTCATTCACTCCGTCATCGGAGGAGAGTACGGATGGCGTTCTGGCACCAGTAAGTGGCCTTCCTATTTTGAGGACAGTTTACCAGCAACCGTAGACGTTGGTATAGGATCACCCACGGGAGTTTGCTTTGGTTATGGGACCAAATTCCCAGAAAAATATCAGAAGGCTCTTTATGTGATGGACTGGTCGTATGGACGGATTTTGGCAGTCCACCTCATGCCGGATGGAGCAAGTTATTTCGGTTCTAAAGAAACATTTGTCAAAGGTAAACCATTGAATGTTTCCGACATGGAAATTGGCCCTGACGGAGCTCTCTATTTTACCGTTGGAGGAAGGGGCACTCAGTCCGCGCTTTATCGCGTTACTTATCAAGGGGACGAATCAACGGATGAGGCATCCTATGTATCGGAAAAAGAAGCAGACGCACGCCTGCTAAGAAGAAAGCTTGAATCCTATCACGGTCAAATTGACCCAGAGTGTATCCCGTTTTCATGGCCGCATTTGAGAAGCCCTGACCGGTGGATTCGATATGCTGCCCGCATTGCCATAGAGAGCCAGCCCATCCGGCACTGGGCAGAAAGAGTCATCGATGAACAGAGTATTCAAGGTAGCTTGACCGGCCTAATGGCACTCGCAAGAAAAGGAGGTCAAGAGTGGCAGAATCCGCTTTTGATGAAATTGGGAGAGTTGGTGACACCTGACTTGCCGGAAGAGCAGCAGTTGCAAGTTACGCGAATTCTTCAATTATCATTCATTCGAATGGGGCAACCAGACAATGACATTGCTCAGGCTGTTGCGGAAGCTGTAGGAGTCTATTTCCCAAGCAAAAGCCAAACTATCAACAAGGAATTATCCAAGATCGCTGCTTATCTGAACGTCCCAAACACAATCACTGAAACTCTCCAACTGATTGAAAAATCGAAGTATGTCGAGGACCAAGTACACTATGTTTTCAATTTGAGGAATGTGAGTCAAGGTTGGTCTCTGGATCAAAGAAGGCGATATTTCAGCTGGTTCAATCAAAATTTCAAAAATGCGCAACATCCTGCTGATTTACTCACCTGGTTTTCCGGAGTTGGACGCACTATTTCCATGGGGGCCAGTTTCAACAAATTCATCGCAAATATCAAAAAAGATGCTGAGGCAACGTTGTCGAAAGAGGAAAGGACCGCTCTCAGCGATATCCTTGATGGAGGGCAATCAGTCGTCAAGGACCAGCCCCCCAACCCCATGTTGACTCGAAGTAAATTTACGGATTGGAACATGGATGATATCGTACCTTTTCTGAACAATGTCAAAAAAGGCCGGAATTTTGAGCAGGGTCGATTAGCCTATCAAGCTGCACAATGTGGCGCTTGCCATCGATTCGGGGATGACGGTGGCTCTGTTGGGCCAGACCTAACAGCTATCAGCAGTCGATTTTCAACTGCAGATATTCTTGACTCGATCATCCATCCCTCGAAGATCCTTTCAGACCAGTATGTCTATGAAAAGATCAGCACCAAAGATGACGAACAGTATGTAGGGCGTATCGTAGGTGAAACAGAAGAGTCCATTGAGATTCTTCAAAACCCTTATTCAGCAGTGAGGACATCCATCAAGATTTCGGATATCCAGTCCAGAGAAAACTCAACCTTGTCCCCTATGCCTGAGGGACTTATTCAGGTTTTGACCAAAGATGAGATCCTGGACCTTCTGGCTTATCTTGAATCAGGCGGCAATCCCAAAAACAGCAATTTTAAATAATTATTAGAAATGAGTCAGATCAAAAAGGTCTTTGAAGCCAACTTCAACGACCAAAAAAGCCAGTTCAGGGCAATTATCATGGGGCTCATTGCAGTCCTCGTGGTAATCGCGTTATTAACAGCGTTCTACACGGTACAGGCGGAATCACAAGGTGTTGTCCTCCGTTTCGGAGAGTATATCAAGACGGTCGAGCCAGGGCTGAAGTTCAAATTGCCTTTCGGTATTGAAACCGTACAAATCGTTCCGGTTAGGCGGCAGCTGAAACAGGAGTTTGGAGTGAGTACCCGAGATGCCACCAACCCTTATCAATACACGTCATCCTCCGAGCAAAGCAGGGAGAAAAGCATGGTCACCGGTGACCTGAACGCAGCTTCCGTGGAATGGATCGTTCAATTTAGAGTCAACAACCCAAAGCAATTCCTGTTTCAAGTCAAGGAACCGGAAAGCACTTTGCGTGCGGTTTCTGAATCTGTCATGCGTGAGGTTGTCGGAGATCGTACGGTTGATGAGGTCATCACGGTAGGACGTCAGGAAATTGAGGACGTGGCACTCCAACGGATGCAGGAATTGGTCGACAACTATAAAATGGGCCTCAGCATTGATCAGGTTCAGCTCAAGGACGTCAACCCTCCCCCTCCAGTTCAACCCTCTTTCAATGAAGTAAATCAGGCTCAACAACAGCGAGAGCAACTTATTAATCAGGCAAATGGCGAATACAATAAAGTAGTTCCAAGAGCGCGTGGTGAAGCGGATCAGAAAATCCGGTCAGCGGAGGGTTATGCATTGAAGCGTGTCAACGAAGCAGAAGGTGACGCTACCAAATTTACGGCATTGTTCACTGAATTCCTGAAAGCTCCAGAAGTTACCAAGCGTCGCCTCCATCTCGAAACCATGCGATCCATCATTCCGAAAATGGGTAAGAAAATCATCCTGGATTCCGATGCAAAGCAGATTCTACCACTGCTCCAAATCGCCCCTGACAATAAATAATCAAAGATTTCATCATGCAAAAAGCAGCAGGTTCATTCATATCCTTACTCGTCATCATCGCGATATTTGTGGTTTACAACGCCGCATATACCATCCATGAGACCGAACAGGTTCTCATCACCCAATTCGGCAAACCGGTCGGCGATCCCATCACAAAATCTGGTCTCCACTTCAAAATTCCTTTTATCCAGGAAGTGAATCAAATCGACAACAGATTTCTGGCATGGGACGGCAAACCCAACGAAATGCCAACCAAGGATAAAACATATATCCTGGTGGATACCTTTGCACGTTGGAGGATTCAAGATGCCAAACAATACTTTCTGCGATTACGCGATGAAAGAAGCGCTCAATCACGCTTGAACGATATCCTGGGCAGTGAAACCCGCAATGCCATTGCCAAACACGAACTCATTGAAATTGTTCGTACCACCAAGGATCGGGAACCTATCGTTGATGAAGTGTTGTCAGACGCTCCCGGAAATGTGGGTGTTTTATACAAAATTTCGAAAGGACGAGCCTTGATCGAGAAAGAAATTTTCGAGTTAGCAGGCGAAAAACTCAAGGATTTTGGCATTGAATTGCTGGATATTCGTTTCAAGCGTATCAACTACAACGAAACCGTCCGTAAAAGGATCTACGAACGTATGATCAGTGAACGCCAGCAAATTGCAGAACGATTTCGCTCGGAGGGAGAAGGTGAAGCTGCACGTATCATCGGAAACAAGGAGCGAGACCTTCAAGAAATCGAGTCTAAAGCCTACAAACAAATTCAGAAAATCCAGGGTGATGCAGACGCAAAAGCCACCGAAATCTATGCCTCTGCTTACAACCAATCAAAGCAATCAGTCGATTTTTATGAATTCGTAAAAACACTCGAAACCTATGAGGAGGTCATTGATCCCGAAACTACGATGATTCTCTCAACTGACAGTGATCTTTATCGTTATTTGAAACACTCCATAGGTAACACCGATTAAGTCAATCGATCAGCATTCCGATCAAATAATGATTGTAAACCTTGGGTGATTGGACCGGTTTGACCATTACCAACTGGTTTGCCATCCAATAGTGTTACAGGCCATATTTCCACCGTTGTGCCAGTGAGAAAAACTTCACTGGCACTTTTTAATTCTGAGAGGCTCAATGAAGTCTCTTCATGTGGGACCCCTTCTTTTCGGGCCAATTCAAGCACGATGCGGCGGGTTATTCCATTGAGCACCAGATGGTTCGCTGGATGTGTCTTCAGAACCCCATCAACCACAGCAAACACGTTGGTATGGGAGCCCTCGGTGACTACTGAATCACGATGAAGAACTGCTTCAACGGCACCTTGCTCTTTGGCTTGTTGTGCTGCCAGCACGCTGCCAAGAAGGGAAATTGATTTAATATGACATTCCAACCACCGTCGATCAGGCAGTGAAACAACTGAGGCACCTGGTCGCTCTCTAGGGTCAGTGACAGGCAAAGGTTGAACATAGGCATAGTGATTCGGCAGGACCTCTTGCCCAGGAAAAAAATGTTTACGAGGTGCCGTGCCTCTGGTGATTTGATAATACAGAATCCCATCTCCGTTCGGCAAAGTATTCCTTCTGAGTAAATTCTCAGCAACTTCAAGCATGCCCTTGAAATCAACAATCCTTATTCCAATGCTAGAAGCACTTTGCAGCAAACGATGTTCGTGAGCTGACATTTCAAAACAGCGTCCTCTGTAAATGCGCACAACCTCGTAGACTCCATCCCCAAACAAAAAGCCCCGATCATCAGGAGGAATCATCACCTCATTTTTTTTCTTATATTCCCCGTTCCAGTATATTTCGATCATGATTGAAGAACAGTCAGTGCCAAAAAAAGGATCTGTTTACAAGCTTACAATCATTGAAACATCGACACTTACAACTATGAACATTGTGTTAGACAAGTGTAACCAAAGTTTTATTTCCTTTGGTATTCCAACAGGCAACTATGCGAATGGGACTTTGGCCCTGTTAAAGGGCCTTGATCGATTTGCCCCATGTCTCTGAAGGTTCTTTTGGGTGACATGATGGCCTGCATTTGGAACACAGATCATGCAACTGATTGTTTTATTTGCATCAGGCCCTAGGCTCTGATGGCATCGACAAGCTTGTGATCCCGATCCACCGGACCCATTTTCTGGGTGACTCCCATACCATCTAGAATGGTATTGTAAACATCTAGACCTTCAGATTTCAGGTCAAGGATTTGGCCGGTCTTGAACCGTCCATTCGCCCCACTCATTGCGTGAAAAACACCAGACAATTCGCGCTTCACGTCGTTGTGGCGCCCATCGCCAGATTCTGTCGAAATGGTAATCAACGCATTATCGAGAATCGTTTTCCCGTTCGCTTCGATCGTGCCCTGCTCATCAAGACGACCAAGGAAATAGGCCAATTCCCGCATTTTCATGTGCGCGTGCGCGCGTAATGCT
The DNA here is from genome assembly GCA_040264395.1 of Verrucomicrobiota bacterium. Classification (GTDB taxonomy): domain Bacteria; phylum Verrucomicrobiota; class Verrucomicrobiia; order Limisphaerales; family AAA164-E04; genus AAA164-E04. The sequence continues at coordinate 6,506 of JBDQII010000091.1, read as the reverse complement.
TCATTGGATTTCCGTTCATTGAATTGATGCCACCATTCATGACTACACCCTTGTGAACCTCCAGCTTTCAATCGCCTGGAATCATCAAACATATATCGTTTTTCTCCATTATAAAGATAATCTCCCGTCAATCGAATCCGCTCACCTGCTGCCAAAAAAGTCAATGCACCGAAGCGAACTTTGTCCATTTGAATCCCACTGGCATAAAGATCAGCCATCAGGCGCCATTCAGTGGTTAGCTCATCCAGACTAATATCAATCCCCTCTCCTCCCGGGTCAGCCAATCCACCATGAAGGATTTCAGAATGTCTTGGCCGCCTCGGCCCCTCTTCAGTTTCGCTGTCCAATGAGAAAGCGCGCTGCTCGAATTCACGAATACGATCCAGATGATCGGCAATTTTGGAGCGTGAAGTTTTACCAAGAGGAGAACGTCCACCTTTATAAAATTTGTATTGTTCGACAACAGAATCCAATACGCTGCGCTTCAAGTGCATTTGGCGGGCATCAGTTGAATCACCAAATTCGATAGTACCAAACAATCGATCAAACAGATCCTTCGGACGTTCTTGCATGGTCGCAGCTACGGTTCCATCTTGGTTGTAACTATGAACATAGCGACTGACTCGACTCCGTCTGAAAAATGTGCCAGCCACAACTGTAGGAGCAACACCTGCGGGCTGCCCGTTTGGGTAATGGTGTTTGCGCACTAATTGATCAATGGATGGACCACCCGCTTTGGCTTCGCCTTTGGGAGGTTCAGCCGTGAAAGCACCAGAGGCACCGTCAAAATGAGCATTGATTCCAGATTGATCACAGCGTATTTGATCTACCCTACGCATGATGAGCAGTTTTTCACTCAATGGCTTCAAAGGTTCCAGTACTCCCTCAAATCCTTCCTGCTGCAGAGGCGCAGGAATACCCAAACCGAAGAAAAGGTTAAACGCCCTCAAAGGGACAGGATTTTCAGGAGCTGCAAGAACCTTTGACACGCACATTTCTTCCAGAAAAGGAAGTCCGATGCTAATCGTTCCCAAGCCTCTGAGGGCCGCTCGTCGGCTTATTGTTTGCTCATTCATTGATTATCTCCGTTTTGATATTTCTTACCAGATCACTGAGAACAACCGCCTTGATCAAGGCATCCCACGTTCCTCCGTTAGCGCGCATTTGTGCATGAATGCGCTGAACGTCATTTGCATCAAAAGCTGTTAAAGGTCGCCCCAATGCGAATTGAACCACTTTCCATGTCATCGTTTCCTGCACTCTTTCATTATTGGCCAGAAAATCAACCAGTTGGAGGCTCGTATTGTATTCCATCACTTCCGGTTGCCCTGGAATACGAATGCGCCCATCCTCTCGCAAAACATTTCCGTGCTCATCTGCCGATTCAAAAGAACCGAGGCCATCAAACTTTTCCAAGCCGAATGCCAAAGGTTCAAACTTTTTATGGCAACCGCCGCACAAGGCGTTGTTGATGCGCCCATTCGCAATACCACGCTGAGTCAAGCCAACTTCGGTAGGAATGGGTATTACGTCGACACATGGTGGAGGGTCTTTGACCACACCCCTGAGCACTTCGTGCAGCATAAACAAACCCCGTGCCACCATGGAAGCATCATCGCCTCCTACCGTAAGGACACTGCCCTGAGTCAATATACCTCCACGTCTTGTTTCTGGAGTCAGCTTGATTTTTTGAATAGCGCTATCGCTGGAATCAATCAGTTCGGCAGGCAAACCGTAATGCGCCGCCAGACGAGGGGTGACAAAAGTGAATCGAGCGTTGAAGAGATCCTTCAAAGGTCTCTTCTGTTCCCATATGAGTTCACGGAAAAAAGCTAATGATTCATTCAGCATGTCTTCAGCCAATATTGGGTCCCATTCAGGGAATCGATCCGTATTGGGTTGCATATTGGCAAGCCGAGTGAGGTTCAACCATTCACTGGCAAATTCAAGAGAACGCTGAAGAGCTCTATCGTCAGCAAGCATTCGTTCGATTTGCTCTGTTAGTAGATCGTCACTATAGAGCAATCCTTTGTCTGCAGCCTGGATCAATAGTTCATCAGGTCCCGATCCCCAGAGAATAAAACTTATCCTGTTGGCCAGTTCATGATCTCCCAAAGGCCAAACGGTTCCATCTCCGACATGATTTTCAACACGATAAATAAATCGAGGTGACTGCAACATGGCTTCAATGACCAATCCCACCGCCTCTTCATAACTGCCTCCCGCTGCTGCGACGGTGGTAGTAATGCCTCGGTAAGCAAACAATTCATGTTCATTCACTGGCCCCCTGAGCATCCATTTACCCATGGACTCTATCAATGCTCCCATTCCATCGTCGGTAAATTTCAAGTTCTTGACAAATCTTCCGGTAAAGGATTCGACATCCATTCGCTGCACAATTTTTTCGGCTAGCTGGGCATAGGCGTTGACATGCTTTAGATCAACATTGAGATTGTATGCAGTATTGCTGAAGCCGTCAGCTCGCAGTTCAACAGGAAGAAGATCATGAGCGTCCTCTGCGATATCGACACCGACCGTGTTCTTCACTGTTCGAATGTATTCGGAAAGAGTCAATCGTCCTATCCAGTTGTAAGCAACATCCGACTGATGGGAGTAAAGAACAGGATCAATGTGATCAATAGACCAGGTAGCGCCATCTTGAATCCATTGCTTGATCAACGCCTTTTCTTCACTCGTCAATAAGGTGCGCTCGTCTGGCATTTCATCATGATGAACAGATAACCAAAATTCACTTTCCTCCGGTTTACCGGGAACAATAACCTTTCCATGCTTCCCTCCCTTGAAGGCGGTCTCTTTCCATGAAAGATCCAGTTTCCCCTTTTGATTGTGGGTGTCATGACATTCCAGACAATGCTCTGAAATCATCGGTGCAATATGCTTTTCAAAAAAGACTGCTTTGGGTGATGGGCTTACCAATTTTGTAGTTTCAGAATCCTCAGCATTCGCCCCCGCCTGGAAATGACGAGTAATCTCCTGCTCTGACAAACCCCGATCATACAAAGCAACCATATGAAAGGTGCCTTTCCATTGCCGACCATCAGAAACTTCATTACCCAGTGCCAATTGAACGTTGTTCTTCCAGGCGCTTAACTCTCCAGGAACTTTACCTTCACTGTTCAAACGGCCATTGACATAAATACGGTATACATGATCGGCTCCCAAAGTGAAAACAAGATGAGTTAAATCGGTTGAAAGAGATTTTGGTTTGGATGCTAGGGAGGGCAGGCCGTTTCTATCAGTTTTACTACTACGACACCGGACATCATATTTCGCCCCATCTTGACCTAATGTAAAATTCCTTTCGCTGCCATTCCTCGATAAAGTGACAATACGTGCGGGCCCTTTCAAATGGGTATTTGCCGGGGTAATCCAGGCTTCAATTGTAAAGCTTCCAGATTTTTGAATGGCCTTGATTAAAGATGTCGGAGTCCGTTCGGAAAGCAATCGAGTCGGCCCTGTTAACTTAAGAGCGTTACCCAACCTTTGAACACCTCGCATCGAACGTATGCGCAAATGGGTGGAATCTTTTCTTCCAGATTGATCTCTTACTAGCGGACCACCAGACTCACAGAAATTATAAAGAGCAAGGAGCCCCTCTCTAGAGCGAACATCTTGACTACTGGTTTTATTTTCCTGCCCATGAACGGATGACTGAAACCAGAAATGTTCAACCGACACAAACAGGACTAAAGCAATGCGCAATAATTGGATCACAATTTATAAAAGGTATACTCAAAAAAATGTCTGAAACACCCCCAACAAACAATACTTTTTTAACAGAACAAATGCCTTTCGAAATGATTCCCATAAAGCAATTTGGTATAATCCATGCTCCTGAACCCACCCTATGTTGGAGCTCATGCTTTAGCATGCGCCCCCGGGCAAGTTATGGCGCCTGGAGTGTATACTATTAATTTCCTCCAGCAGCCCATCGAATCGCTTCAAGAATGTGCTGTCTTCCAAACTCAGTTTCCAATGATCTGACATCATGGCCGAGTTCTGTGTAGAAAAAACGTCCTCCGTCATTGCTGTGTAACCAGGCAATGGGATGATCTTTTCCCATTGCCTTCCCCCCTCGACTTTGAAAATATTCACGAACGGGTTCGAAGGTTGATTCATCCACACGGAGAATCACCCGGAATCCTGGCAATCCAGTGACAGATCGGTCATGATTCGTCCAATCAGCTTTATAGGCAAACTGGGTTCCATGCCCCTTAACGGTTGGATGATTGATCGCGTCCGGATCGACCATGACTCTTGCTTCGAGATATTCTGAATCACTGTCAAAATCACATCCCGCCAATTCGTTGAACCACTTCCAATTCGTTTGACGGACCAAAGAAGCGTGAAGTGCAACAATTCCCCCACCCGCTTTATACCATTTTTCAATCGCCATCCGCTGTTTTTTATCAAACAAGGCAGTCATTTCGGTGCAATTATTAAGCACCAAGACTTGATATTTGTTCAGGATTTTGACGAGATCATTTGGATTCTCTGACACATCCACCTGCATCTTCAGATCCGCATCTAAACGAGCAAGCCATCCACTTATAGCCGGCACTTCGGGATGTCGATACCAGCCTGTTCCTGAAAAAACCATGACAGACCCCAAGTTCTTGGGACTGCGATCGAATTTTGGCTTAGAGTCTGCAGCTGCGCCAGTGAAACCAAAATGAAAGATTGAGGAGCAGGCGCATAACAAAATACTCACACCCTTTGCCAAACGATATAAAAATGAAAGCTGTAACAATGTCATCATGGATTTTTGATTAATACAATTGAGTTAAACGAAACTTAACGGACATTCAAAGTTCAATCACGCAAGTTTTGAGTAGGATCAAGGCGGAATTTGAGTGGCGAGATCTTGATGTCCATTCAGTCAACCCAACCCAGGAAATGTTTCCTGATCAGATACCTAACAGCTTCTTTATCCGAAAATTTCATCGAGTCTCGCACTTTTTGAACTAAATCAAGTGCTTCAACTTTTGATATTTTCTCATCCTGATAATCCCTCAATAACAAGCACTCAAAACTACGACAACACTCGGGACGGTGCTCATATACGCTACAATGAGTTCCCTTCAGTGCCCGGCAGGGTTGAATCAGAAAATACGCACCATCTTCTTCCTCCACTTCTAACCCCAGGCATTCCACTGTCAGAGCCTCATGCTCATCTCGTAACTCAACATCATCAAACACCATCCCGCCACAGCAAAGACCGCATTCAACGCACAATGATTGAGAAATTGTAGGTGTCATGGAAACTGTTTCATCACGCTTGCCTAGATTGTAGGAGATTATTGGAAATCGCAATTCGTTTTGTGAAAACCATTTTTGCATCCGGAACCTATCTTCACTATCCAACCATGATACCGCCCAATATCTGTATCCCGTGCAAAACATGCCATGACAAACGGTTCAACGAAGGGCCACGGACATCATTCAATGCCCAAATTCACATGCGGGAAAATATTTAAAGTATTTATTCCGAGCATCGCTTGTTTTTTAATTATATCTCCAATTTTCTCAACTTGCTTTTACACAAAAATATTCCCTATGTTCCTTTACTACCCAATTCGTGCATTCAAAATTGTGCATATAATCACTGGAACATGTTTGATATGATGAACAACTTGTTACGAAGATCCTTTATTTTTGGTGTGGCGATATCAGTCGCAACTCCCTTATCAGCTCAATCCCTCAGGGATGGTCTGGAAATCTACATTCCCTTTGACGAGGGCACCGGCAATGAGGCGAGTGATTTATCTGGAAATGATCGCTCCATGTTCCCTGAAAACAATCTCTTTCCGGGAGCAGAGGTCAACTGGTCCGGTGGTCGTTTTGGTGGATCGGCTAAATTCAATTACGATTACTTTATGACCGCACCTGATTACCTGGGAATCGGTGAGGATGCAGCTCGCACGATTTCTTTTTGGGTGCGACTGGGATCTGAGGACAATAATCCAAACGGTGCTTCCGGAGCTGTAATTGGTTGGGGAATCAATGCCACAGGTCAACGTATGCACGTTAAATTCCATGGCATTCGTGATGAAGAAGGTGTCATTCGTCAATACGCTCGAACCGAAAATCAAGGGGGCAACAACTTTGGTAACAGTCTCCCATTCAATGACGGTAGCTGGCATCATTACGTTTCTGTTTTTGATCCCGAAGTGGACGCAAATGATGACGGGATCCTTGCAGCTGTCGGGGATTTCGATCACTACATTGACGGCAAACTAGAAACCAAATCCGGGGGCGTAGGCAATCCCGTAGTGACAAATATCAGTGAAGAAGAAGGGGCTCAGCCATTGTCATTAGGAGGATCTTATTTCTTAACCCGCCTATGCGATACTCGTATTGATGATTTCAGGATCTACAGTCGGGCTTTGAGTGTGGATGAAATCCAGGCCTTGAGCCGTGGTGAAGATGTCGATGGACCTCCCGCTGTGGATATCATCAGCAAAATAGAAAGCGAAGAATTGGTT
>JBDQII010000090.1:0-13248 GCA_040264395.1 Verrucomicrobiota bacterium | reverse complement strand
TTTTTTTTTTTAAATTTGTTTTTTATTTAAATTCGGGGTTCCAAACCCCCTGGCCTCCTTATTCTGGGCGCGGGTGGGGGGTTATTATTTTTAAAACCCGGGCCCCCATCTTCTATAAACTCCACTCCCGCCACCAGGGCAGCCTGAATCTGAGCGACAGTGGCTTTGCCACCGTGACTTTTCAAGACCAGCTTGATTAAATCCATATGACTGACAGCAGCCATTTGCTTTAGTCCATCCAAATCAGTAGCCACCTTGACCAGAACATGATCCTTGGCCAATGGTGTTAGTGATTTGGCTGAAAAGCCAAGATCCATCGAATGTCCGGTTTTATCCGGAAAATCAATTAAAAACCGTGAAAACACGGTGTCCACAGTAGTTATTTTGCCCAACCCCCAAGTGCGATGGGTGCAATACCCACTTTCTGTCAGTTGCTCCAAGGCATCCAGGTCTTTAGATCTGATCTTCCCTTCGGAGGCCAACTTTTCAAATTCCTCTCTCATAGTCCTCGTAAATAGCTCGCTTCAAACGTCGAAATGACATTATTACTCAGCCGTGCAACAAAAACCAAGACAAATTGCGGCTCGAATACTTTTCGAATGGGAAGCAGGCAATCAATTCGCGGAGTCTGTCCTACGCGAACAGCTCTCTCAAACAAGTCTAAAGCCCATTGACCGCCATATGGTGCAGGAAATGGTCTTTGGAGTGATTCGCAACATGATCCTGCTGGATACGTGGATTGATGAAAAAGCAACCCGCCCGCCAGGAAAAACACGTGCACGCACCATACTGAGGCTTGGGCTTTATCAAATTGCATTTATGGATCGTATCCCTGAGCATGCCGCGGTTCATGAGACGGTAGCAACTGCCCGAGATCTCCGCCTGCACTCACAATCAGGATTTATCAATGCGATCTTGCGTGGATTTTTGAGAGAAAAAGAAAATTTCCTGAAACGACTTGAGGACTGGAAAACAACGCAGGCGAATATTGCCTACTCGCATCCAAATTGGCTTTTCAAGAAATGGAAAAAGCAATTTGGTGACACCGAGGCGGATAAGCTACTTCAGTGGAACAATCAAATCCCCTCATCCTATGCGCGCTGGAATCCATTGTGTGGAAACCTCGAAGAGCTCGAACTCGCCTGGAATGAAGAAGGAGTCGTTCGCAAAGAGGTTCGTTTCCCCTGGAGCGAAGACGCCAGGATATACCGGATCGTTTCATTCCCAAGGCAGCCAGATCAATTGGAGAGCTTTAAAAAAGGACTGTTCTACTTGCAGGATCCGAGCACCTTACTGGCGGTAAATCTGATCAATGCCAAACCAGATGAATCCATTCTGGATTCCTGTGCTGCACCGGGTGGGAAAACCTGTGCCATGGCGGTAACGATGAAAAACACCGGAACCATCGTAGCAGCAGATCCTGATCAGGGTCGATTGAGGCGCCTTTGTGAAAATACGGAGCGTCTCGCCGTCTCAAATACCATCGTGACACTCAATGTAAGCAAGGCTACAGGTGACCTACCCACGTGCTTTGATGCCATCTTGATTGATGCACCCTGCTCTAACAGTGGCGTCATGCGGCGCCGATTGGATGTTCGATGGCGCTTGTCCATACAAGAGATCAAGAGCATCACGGAACAACAAGTGGCTATTCTCAAGGAAAACGCAAACCTACTAAAACCAGGGGGGCGGCTCGTTTACAGCACATGCAGTCTGGAACCGGAAGAAAATCATCAAATCGTGGCGCAGTTCCTTGAAGAAAACCCCTCTTTCCAAATGGTCGAAGAAAAGCAATTAACGCCCTTTGAACACGGTGTGGACGGTGCCTATGCAGCCAAGCTCGTACTCAATCAACCTCAATAAGTTGCCCAGAGGCCCAAAGACAAAGTCGTTTCATGATCTCAAGATTGTCATCCTTCTCGACTAGATTTCCACCAAGGCCTCTGCCTGCCAGAACAGAATTAATAATCCATCCTGAGTCGGTAACCACAACCAATCTACCTTTACCAAAGCCAGCGCCTGCCAACAGGGCGCCTTCCGCATCTCGCATGCCGTTCAGAGGAGGCTGATTGAGATCATTTTGAACAATCCAGTGCTCCACGTTTTTGGATTCGGTGAGTTGAATCTGGTTTCCGGTGTAATACGCCCACTTCAGCCCACCTAGAACAGGTGTGTCTCTCGGGATTTTCAAACCTTTGGCATCCGTGTAATTCTCCGCCCATTGCATTCCAAAGTGATTGAGGAATTGATTGACCTTTTCGGTTTCCAAATTGTGATTTTCCTGGTTCCCCATGATGATGACACCCCCTCCGTTCCGAATGAATTGAAGCAATTCTTTGCGGTCTGGTGCATCAAGCTTGGCTGGAGGTGGATTACCATTGACAGGATGAGCACTCGGATTGGAGATCAGGACCAAGTCCACATCCTTTAATTTTTCTCTGGAAAGACGTGCCGCATGCACCCGAACATCAAAGTCAGCGCTCAATTGTTTGATTACTGCGCTATAAGTGCCATCAGGAAGGTAGCGTTCCTCTCCTTCAGCGTTGTAATAACGACTGTAAAGCAATACCGGTTTACTATCCCCTCCCCTGAGTTCAAAACAGGAGAGGAACAGGATAGCGCTACACAAGGAATTTGAGATTTGAATCCTCAGGACGCGTGAGATCATGGCGTCAGACTGCCCAAAACATCTGCATGCATCCAGTAAATTCAAATTTCACGGAGACACCTGATCACACGGAGATTGGTCTCTGACATCCTTACAAATTACATTTCACCTGACAAATTCGCACATCCTTTACATACACACCAGCATGCATCCATATTCCCATGCTTCTGAATAAATAAGTCTTTGATCAAATCAAGAGCATGTGCGTACAGCCTCTTCAGGTCAGCATGCTTTTGAGGTACTTACCTGTATGACTGAGCTCCACCTGAGAAACATCTTCGGGAGTCCCCTCGGCGACGATTTCTCCTCCGCCAGATCCACCTTCAGGACCAAGATCAATCACCCAGTCAGCTGTTTTAATGACATCTAAATTGTGTTCAATAACAACCAGGGTGTTGCCAGCCTGTCGCAATCGATTCATGACACTCAGCAAGGTGGCTACATCATGAAAGTGCAGGCCGGTGGTGGGTTCATCGAATATGTAAAGCGTCCTCCCCGAGCTTCGCTTGCCCAACTCGGCAGCCAGTTTCACACGCTGGGCTTCACCTCCACTCAGCGTGGTGGCAGATTGACCTAGACGCAAGTACCCAAGACCGACTTCTGCCAGCGTCAAGCAGGGTTCACATATCTTCGGAACGGCCCGGAAAAAGGTAGCTGCTTCATCGATAGTCATGTCCAGCACATCAGCAATGGTTCTGCCCTTGTAATTGATTTCAAGCGTTTCACGATTATAACGCTTTCCGTAGCAGGCCTCGCAGGTCACGTAAACCGCAGGAAGAAAATGCATCTCAATCTTGATCAAACCATCACCCTGACATTTCTCGCAACGCCCCCCTTTGACATTGAAGCTGAATCGACTCGATTCGTAACCCCTGATACGCGCAGAGGGTAAGCGAGCAAACAAGTCTCTAATCTGATTAAAAATACCAGTGTAGGTTGCAGGGTTGCTGCGAGGGGTACGACCAATCGGACTTTGATTCATCACAATGATTTTAGAAAATTTCTCGTCACCGTAAATCGCTTGATGTTTCCCCGGACGATCTTTGGCTCCATACCATTTTCGCATCAGGGTCTTTCTGAGAATGCCATCGATCAGCGTACTTTTACCGGAACCACTTACACCGGTCACACATGTCAGCAACCCCAGGGGAATCCTGACATCAATGTTCTTCAGATTATTCTCACTTGCCCCCTTGATGGTCAAATAGCCCTTGTCAGGAGTTGGAATGATTCGATTCGAGGGAACGTCAATCGAAAACACGCCTGAAAGATATTTCCCTGTGAAGGATCTCTCTGAGGCCAGTATATCATCCACCGTGCCGTAGGCCACAACGTCGCCTCCGTTAACCCCTGCTCCGGGGCCCATGTCCACCACGTAATCTGCCCTCCGGATGGTGTCCTCATCATGCTCGACAACCAACACTGAATTCCCAAGATCCCTCAGACGAATCAGTGTTTCCAATAATCGATCATTGTCACGCTGATGCAATCCAATGCTCGGCTCATCCAGAATATACAACACACCAACCAATCCACCCCCAATTTGGGTTGCCAAGCGAATTCGCTGCGCTTCCCCTCCGCTCAAAGTTCCGCTTTCACGGTCCAGACTCAGGTAGCCAAGGCCTACTTCATTGAGGAATTTCAATCGTGTCAAAATCTCCTGCACAAGGTCGCCTGCAATCTTGTATTGAAACTCATCCAACTTAAGATGCTCAAAAAACTCCTGCACCTGTTCAATGGTCAGATGACAGATATCCATGATCGATAAACCCGGAATATCTGGAAATGCCAGTTTTTTGAATTTGGATTCCTCGAAAAGAGAGAGATCCCCCAGAGTAGCAGAAAGGATCTCAGGACGTAATCTCAGACCATGACAGGACTCACAGGCGATTGGGCTCATGTAGGCCTTCAATCGATTTCGGGAGGACTCGCTTTCGCTTTCTTCAAATTGCCTCTCCAGCATGGGTATCAAGCCTTCGAAGGCACGCTTATGCACCCGCCTTGTGGCCCCTGTCCCGGTCTGAAAAGAAATCAACTCCTCGCCTGAGCCATGAAGCAATGTTTCCTTAAAAGCGGCCTTCAAATTCTTAAAGGGCGCATCCATGCTCTGTTTATAATGAGAGGAAAGCCCCTTGATCATGGCGTCATAGAGAGCTATTTGGGCCTTGGGAACTTTGTAGAATGGCAGAACGGCTCCCTGCTCGAGTGTTTTCTTTGTATCGGGAATGATCAACTCAGGATCAAACTCCATCTGTTGTCCCAGCCCATGACACGCTTCGCACGCACCGGATAGGGAATTAAATGAAAAATGCTTGGCTTCAAGCCGCTCGTAAGTACGTCCTGTTTCCGGGCTGTAGAGGCGATTGGAGCGAGTCGACTCTTCCCAAAGCGCTCGGGCACGATCCTCCGGTTTTTGATAAAGCAATTGCACAATCCCATCTCCCCAGCGCAATGCCGTCTCAACTGAATCCGCTAATCGAACTCTAACCTTGTCCTGCACTACCAATCGATCCACCACAACTTCAAGCGATTCAGAAACACCCCCTTCCAATACATCGGGAGGCAAGGCGCCCAATTCATGAAAGGCTCCATCAATGCGAACTCTCACGAATCCCTCACGTGCCAGACGTTCCAAACTCGGCTTGAGAGTCTCAGTCTTTTGAACATCAATCGGCGCAAGCACCATCACACGGGTACGCTCCGATAAGTCCATGACTTCATCCACAATGTCAGTGGTTGTTTGATGATAAATCGGATTCCCCGTGTCCGGGCAATAAGGCTGTGCGACGTTGGCGAAAAGTAAGCGCAGGTAGTCGTAAATCTCAGTGGTCGTTGCAATAGTCGATCGAGGGTTGGCTGCGGAACCTCTTTGCTCTATGGCAATGGCCGGAGATAGACCTTCAATGAAATCAACGTCGGGCTTCTGCATTTGGTCCAGAAACTGACGGGCATACGAGGAAAGGGATTCAACATACTTACGCCTCCCTTCGGCAAAGATGGTATCGAATGCCAGAGACGATTTTCCCGACCCGCTCAAACCGGTAAAAACGACCAAGCGATTGCGGGGAACATTCAGTGAAACATTCTTAAGATTATGCTCCCTGGCCCCCCCGATACGTATCCATTCCTGCCCCATATCTTTGAATTTGTGATTCTAACTGACGTCAAGATTAGCGCTTCCATTTGAGCCGGACAAACAAAATAGGAGTCTCAATGAGCTATGGTCTGGTCCCCCGATCATTGAAACGCCACATGAGCTGCAGGGGACCATGATACCAGCTTATCCCCGCTCCCCCCAAACAAAGCCCACTCCAATCCATAACGTTGCATACAGCTTGCCACCCAATGCTTTTCCGGCGAAAACAATATGGGGCGAGTAAAGAATAAATATCGATCAATGGTTTAGGGTTTTCAATCGAGGCTCAGGATCAATTTCGAGTTTAAACTGCCGATACCTAACTTCCATCGGACCTCCAGAATGCACTTGCAACGCCACAATACCCTGGAGTGCGCCCTCTGAATCCTTTAAATCCACACATTTATTTCCGTTGATGGCTGTTTGTATGTAGTGATCAACGGCCAGGATTTCATAGGTGTTCCACGCTTCCTCTCGGATGTGCCTATCTCCAGGTTGTTCCCACAGCAAAGCTCGTCCCATTTCTTCGTATAGTTTCCCCCACCATCCTTGGCCTGCATCAGCCTGATACCCCTGTACCTCACCATGCTCCACAGGCCGGCTTCTGAACTGGATGCCACTGTTCTCACTGTTGGGTGTTAACTTGACCTGAAAAGTCAGTCGGAAATCTTTCAGAACCATATCGCTCTTAAGAAATTCATTACGCTTAAGCCCTGTTTTGGTTTCTCCGACAATCTCACCATTTTCAACACGCCAGACAGATTCTTTCCCATTCCAACCGGTCAGATCTTTGCCATTGAAAAACAAGTCCACATTCTCTTTGGAGCCCAACAGGGGGGCTTGTGCAGACTGACGCAGGTAATAAAGGAGGTCACGAATTTCCTGGTCCTTGAATGGCGCCAATAATCCTTCGGGCATCATGGACAATTCGCTTTGCAGATTGGATTCAATTTGATCATGCGCAACCAGCACTGTTTCAGTTGCGGTGATGATTTTGAGCGAATTACCCGTCCGCTCCTGAATCACGCCGGTAATCACTCGGCCATCTGCGGTTTCAATCTCAGAGGTACGATAATCATTGGGAATCACCGCATTGGGATCCACGATATTTTGAAGGAGGTAATCGAGATTTTGACGATCCGATCCAGTGATATCGGGTCCCACCTTGCCACCGATACCAAATAAGGTATGACACTGCTGACACGCTCGAGCAAAGACCGCGCGACCTCTCGCAGCATCCCCGGGTGAAGACCCGCCAGCGTAGTAAATACGTTTAACCTTTTCGATTTCAGATTTTTTATCCGCGCTACTTTCCCTGAAAGTGCCCCACAGTGATTCCAATTGAGTATTGATGTCATCCTTTTTAAGGTTCCGAAGTTCGCGTACAAGACTCGCTGAGAGATCCTTTTTTGGAATAAGCCCGCTTTTAACACCACTGATCAGATGCGTCGCATAGGGCGCTCGAGATGCCAGAACACTCAAGGCCTTCTGTTTTTCATTTCCTGTCAGTTCACGGTAAACTTTTAGTAACGCGGAGGGTGTTTCAATTTGATTAAAACGAGCCAGATGTCGGATCGCTTCGGAACGCACCGCAGGGTCCGCTATCAATTTCAATAATGCAACGGGCAATTGAGGATCATGGGTCTGCACCAGAGCATTCAGCGCGTTGACACGCTCGGAAGCAGGCGCACCATGATCCTTGAGCACAGTTCGCAATGCATCGAGTGCCGCTTCACTTCCAAATGTTAATGAGAGCGAACGAACCAAGATTCGCACTTCGCCATTGGGACTTTCACCCAGTTTTGATTCCAGACTGCCCCAACCCTCCGGCATCTCCACCTCACTCCGCCCTTGCAAGGCCTGAGTGATACCTCGCAGCACATCCAACTGAAAAGATGTATCCTGGCTTTGACGCAGGAGTGTGACCAGGGGTTCCAATGCATTGGAACGAACAATCTGAGTCTGCATGATGGACAGGCTCAAGACCGCCGCAATCATCAGGCAATTCAAGTGGGATTTAACAATACTCATTTTTCTTTCAGGGGATAAAGGTTCAAGAACGGATCTCAATTTGTTGAGGCCAGGGCACCCGTCGTCATTCGACGCGCTATGTATTGCCTGAGGATGGGAATCCCAGTTGATTCCAACAGAGCCAAGCCCTGACCTTGATCAGCGCCGACAACCGGTTCCATTGCATACCAATACATTAACGGAAGATTATGATCATCTTTATCTTCGTCGCGAGCCGTCAACGCTTTGAGGATAGGGAATCGATCTTCAACTTTCGTTCGTTGAAGTGCCGCAGCGATATAAAGACGCACAAAGGAAGAAGAGTCCCCCGCTGCTAGTATTGCCAGCTTTTCCAACGCCGTTTTCGGAGCGCTGCGATCTTCCCACAGCAACTGGATTGCCCATGCACGCACATACTCATTTTCATGTTCCATCAGTCTTAGCCCGTATCGATGAGTGAATCCTCCAATGCCATTAAGGGCCCAAAGAAGTCGGAGCTTGTGGGGAATCGAATCAGTTGAGTCGAACAAATTTCTAATTTGCCGATAAAGCCGGGCATCGCCACCCCGTGCCATCAAAAGCTTGCGAGCCTGAAGTGCATACCATTCGTTTTTGTGCAATTGAAGTCTTACCAAACCTGCAGAAGAATGAGCGCGAAGGTCGACCGGAGTCCATGGTTCATCCTTGTAAACCACTTTGTAAATCCTGCCATTGGATCGATCATGTCCGTCTTCGCGTCGGTGATGACATTGGTTGGCGTCATACCAGTCAATCATGTAAGTCGAGCCATTGTGATCATAAAGCATGTTCAGCACCTGCGACCAACGATCGTTGAAATTCATGAAATCAGGGCCATGTTTCCCTACAAATCCAGAACCCGATCGCACCGGGATATCCATATTGATACGCTGACCATGAATATTATTCATGAACGCTTGATTGTCATAGAAGTTTGGCCAACTCCCCCCCTGATACATCATCAGCCCGGAATGTGCATGACCGCCCCCAAGCTCATCCGAACGATTGTTTGCTGCGTGCGGCCCCTTGCTACCCGCCCAATGCACGTGATCACCGTGGGTCTTGATGTCATCATAAATGAATGGATTTAAATACGGAGGTGCATTCTCGGGTAAAAAATCTTGCACACGTTTTTTTTCTTCAAGCGAAGTACTGTAATGCTGGCCGCCCTGCCTTTGGTATCGCGCACCCTGAATCATGTGCCAGAAATGGGGAATCACGCAGGCTTCCATGAAAGCCTGGCCGTATGCATCAAAATCAACCCCCCAGGGGTTACTGGTTCCCTCGGCAAAAACCTCAAATCGGTGTTTCAAGGGATGATAACGCCAAAGGGCCGCATCCACGCGCTGGCGTTCTTCGTGAGGTGTTCCTGGTTTACCAACGAATGAAGGACAAAACACTCCGTGGCATCCATACAGCCAACCATCAGGTCCCCAGGTGAAAGTGTTTAATGTTTCGTGTGTATCTCGATAAGGATCCCACCCATCCAACAAAATCTCAGGAGCACCATCAGGCTGATCGTTTTGATCATAATCCGGAATAAACATGAGATAGGGAGCAGCCCCGACCCATACACCACCAAAACCCACTTCCAAGCCACTGATGAGATTGAGACCCTCCATGAAAACGGTTTTCGTGTCGAATTGATGATCTCCATCCGTATCCTCAAGTATCAAAATCCGATCATTCCCTTGATCCCCATCAGCACGCACTGGGTATTGCTGTCCCTCGGCGAGCCAGATCCTACCTCTCTCATCAAGGCAAAAGGCAATGGGTTGCGAAATATCAGGCTCAGAGGCGTACAGGTGCGCTTGAAAACCTTTCGGCAGAGTCATGGCATCAACGGCAGCCTGGGGATTGAGCCCCGAGTGAAGGACCTGATCAATACTGGGAAGCAAATCGGAATTTGGTTTTACTGAAGCAGCCTGCGTATTCAACATCAGGACCATGGCAAAACAAAAGCCAAGCGCGTTTTTAGCCGATCGGAATGGTTTCATGATTTTATCAACATACTTCAATGGATCGAAAGTATGCAAAGCGAAATTGTACCGAAGTTATCAGCGCAACAGAAAAATGCATCTACACTGCCTCAGCAAGTGGGTGAAGAATACAATATTGGACTATTGTGAGGTGGGATTAACATTCAAAGAGGCAAGCGATTCACCTTTTATAATGAATGTAGAAAAAACTCCGGGTCATTGAATCAGCATGAATCAATTGCACTCTGAATGAACCACCGCTTTCAGCAGGCACAGTCGCTTCAAACTTGTTGGCAATCGCAGGACTTCATTGAATCATTCCATCTACTGACTGCACACGGAAATAAACTTGAGGATCTACAGTCATGGGTACTTTGAATAAACGACCAAAGCCGTTCCCTTTCAATGTTTCCAATTGCTGCCAGACTCCTTTTGAAAGGTCATTGCAGTATTCGATCGAATACAAAGATCCTTCAAGGGTCTCAAACTCCATGAAAAGTTCCCCTCCCATAAAGCGCATTGAGCGTATTGGACCACTGTCATGAATAAGAATGGATCCTTCGGGGTGATAATAAGCGGCAAGACTGGACGATTTCTTCTTGGACTCATCCAGTCCCACCAGCAATTGATTTGTCATACGGACGGGTGTACCTGCAACAGCCCCGGGCTGTTGAGCGAAACGAAGAGATACGACAGAACCTTCCGGTGAAGGCTTAAATCCTTTTAGACTGCTATCATCCCAGGCGATCACGGCACTACCTTCAGATACACTAGCATGGGTTTGGTCGTTGAATCCGTCCAGGCTCTGAGTCTCGATGCCGGCCAATCTGAGGACGCTATCGTCCCAGCTCAACTCAAATTGCAGCCCCATTAATGCGAATTCTGAATTTGCATGTATTTCGACCATCCATTCGTCTTGCTCAGGCAGTCGGTAATCTTCGATATCAAACAGCCTGACAGTTTCTGGAATCACATAATGCACATTTGCAGGAGAATGAGGGTTAGGATCACTCCAGTCAAAATTCACATCTCCAAGCTTAAGCCCCAGAAAATGAGCATTGCTTACATCAGACTGCAGGTCTGAAACAATGAGACTTGTATAGTTTTCCAATGATTCAAAAGCTTTTACAGG
The DNA here is from genome assembly GCA_040264395.1 of Verrucomicrobiota bacterium. Lineage (GTDB taxonomy): Bacteria > Verrucomicrobiota > Verrucomicrobiia > Limisphaerales > AAA164-E04 > AAA164-E04. The sequence goes on along the minus strand of JBDQII010000090.1, from coordinate 2,305 downwards.
TTGAACATTGAGATAGTCATTTTTGAGGAATCGCCAAACGGGTTTGCGATTTCCCTCAGCATCCTTAGAAAAATGATCATTTCTACCGAGGATAACATTTCTCATGGCGACAATATCAACCACGTCGATTGAGCTATCCATATTCACGTCTCCCGCGACCATCTGTGTGGACTTATCAAAAGGTTTGCGTCCCAGTATATGGTTCCTCATCTCAACGATGTCTCTGACATCCACTCCTCGACTGACATTGTCAAAACCATCCTTTTCAACCGCCAAAGTGAAAGCAGATTTGGAATCAAGATCATAAGCATGCTCCCCCTTTGAATCGCCTTTGAAGGTTTTCTTACCCCCATTCTGCGTAATCGTGAAGGTGGCATCAGGCACGGGAATCGCATCATTGCCTCCCAGCAACACCTTGCCTGCGATACGGATTTTTTCCGCTTTGCTGAACGCTGCTTTTATATCTGAATGTTCCGGTGTCGATGGGTTAAGACGGCTACCGGTTTTTATGAACTGCCACTTTGCATTGAACGACATCGTCTGCAATGAGCCACTCACAATATTTTCCCACAATATCTGATTTACTCCTGAAATATTCTCGGCCGCCTTTGCTTCCCTTCCATGAGTGCTTAACTTGATCACACTACCATTCACAGTCACAGGAAAGGCTTTTAACTCAGTGATACCAGCATACAGATTGGATTGCGCATCCTTGAACAAGCTTCTGTTGCCATTGGACTCCACCAAGATTAGCCCGGTATCTCCTCCCCCAGAATCCCCACGAGCTGAACTGTCTGAAACCGCAAAACGGCTTTGCAGTGGGTCGATACGTTGCATTTTCTCACGTGTCCCGTCGAGATATGCAAGATTACTACCCATTTCTTGAAGATCTGCAAAGGTCACGTTGGCGTGGCTATTGCCCCATGGGTTACGCAGAAAAAAAGTTCCTGAGGCGACATCGTAGCTCTCGTAAGTATATGTATGTTTGCGTTTAACACCCTTGAGAGAGGCCAAGGCACATGGGGCAGATGTACTGAAGACCATAGGCAGTTTTCTATCTACCATGTCGATCAACTCTTCTTGATTGAGAGACGAACCCTCTGTGATGAATTTATGCGAAGATTCCTGTCCGCTGATATGAGAAAGCGCCAGAGAAGCCGACCCTCCAGCGATTCCAAAATGATTACCGATTCCATAGCGATTGGTTCCGTCCTGACCAATATTGTCTGATTCATTCAGCTGTACGTATGCTTTTTCTGCCATCATGGCCCATGTTTCCTGAGAAACTGTGTTGGCATTAGCAAGTTTATTGGCTCGGTAGCCTGGAACATATTTGTCCACTGTGACCCACCTTTCAGCACCGTGATTATCATAGAACCGCACTCCATAGGTACCATCCTGATTATCGACGAACATGTCTCCGGGATAAACGGAAGGGTGTCTTCCATCTATCGATGCAATCGAAGATTCGGCAATGGCGCTTAGCGAGGATAGAAGGTAACAATCACCAAGCTGCCCCTGAGTGACATCAGCAGCTCTGGCCCCATCAAAAAAGAGCGGAAGATCCAAATAAGTATACCTTTGAGGTGCAGCAGGGCTGTCGATTCCATGAAACCATTTTGAGATGAGCTTCTCCACTCTGCTCTCAGAGCTTCCAGGGTAGAGATTGCCCGTCTCTTGACGCGCAGTATTACCCATGTTGGTGTCTGAATCCCTACCCGTAAAATACTGATTTGCCGGGTCTCCATTGACGAGATTGTCGAGAAGGGTGACCAGATATCGACTCAAGTTAATCTCTTCATAGTTGGCCGCAATGATTCTGAGGTCCGTAATTTCATCCTCGCTGATCCCCCCTTCCTTGACTGCATTTAGGATAGTCAGCAACTCCGATCGATCCAGAATACCATCGGCATCTTCGGAGCGAACCATTGTTTGTATTTCATCTGAGAGCAGCTTGAGCCTGCCAAACCAGTCGACCGACGGTAGTGTTTTAGCAGATCTTTCCTGAATAATTTTCAGATTAAAGCCGTAGTAAACTCCACTATCCTTGAACGAGGACCCTGTCGCTTGACCAGTCGTCGCGCCAACGGCAATGTAGTAAGGAGCAGACCGTTCAGCCTGAATTCGAAGATTCGCAGCTGTTGCATCGCTGATAAAATTACCGTCCTCATGAAAAAGGAAAAGTCTGGATTTAACCCCTAGATCCTTTTCGCCGTTGATCAATCCCCCAGTGATTCTGAATGTGTAAGTCGCTCCTTTGAGAAGAGCTGTCTTAATCAAGACGCGGCTTGCAGCGTCCGTTACT
>JBDQII010000089.1:0-13369 GCA_040264395.1 Verrucomicrobiota bacterium | reverse complement strand
TCCAGATCGGGTATTGTATCGCCTTGAGGCAGATCGTTATTAACCGATCAATCTCAGTGCCGATTGAGGCAGGGCGTTGGCTTGCGCAAGCATGGCAGTTCCGGATTGGACCAGAATGTTCTGTCTTGCGAAGTTGGCACTTTCTTCGGCCACATCTACATCCTTGATGCGGCTGTTGGCAGCACCCAGGTTGTCCTTGAGCACACTCATCGTCGAAGAGATGTTCTGCAGGACAGACTGATCTGCTCCAACATCTGCTCTATCCTCTGCCAATTCCGTGATGGCAAGCTTTACTTGAGCTAAAGCAGTTGCTGCATTGGCAGCTGTATCCAACTTGATTGGCGTTGTAGTTCTATCAACTACTTTGGCATAATTTCCAGCACCCAGATCGACACCGGACATGGCGTATGCAGTCCCATCTTCGTCTTGCGTAACGTTGATTGCCGTACCATCCAAAAGTTTGACACCGTTGAATTCTTTACCCTTAGTATCCGAGATGAATGTCTGGAGTTTTGCGAATTCCTTGTCGTAAAGAGCCAAATCAGTGGTGCTTTTGGTGGTATCCTGTGCCAGCACCGCCAGCTCACCCATACGATCCAGAGCAGTGCCTACCTTCTTCAAGTATCCATCCTGCGTCTGTGAGTAAGATATAGCGTTACCGACATTGGATTTTGCGGCGTTCAGTCGACTAATCTGACTGTCCAATTTCAGAGAGACAGCGGCACCCGCTGCATCATCTGACGCGTTGTTCAACTTGGAACCTGAAGACAATCTCGCGAGAGATTTCTGAAGAGCCTGGGTGGATTCACCGAGGACACGGGCCGACATTGCCGACGAATTATTTGAATTAATGATTACCATTTTTTACTCCTTCCATTGAGTGTTAGTTCGTGATTACAGCATCCTTGCCGTATGAAATTTTTAATGAGGAAATTTCAGAACCTTTGTTTCTGGATTGCTCCGTTTACATTCATCTCATCGGCACCCGATCAGACTTCTTTAGGTTTTCTTGATTACAAAAGATGAATAGGATGCCTGAAATATTTCAGATCTAAGACCGTTTACGTTCATTAATCACGACCTTAGAATGGATGAATGCTTGATTGATTGGATCTGGTAACCACTTTTCATCAGTATTACTCCGGCCATGAATCTGGATTCGCTTTGGGGACGTATATCATCTCGTTTCGTTAGCCGTCCTTCAGTCATCCTGAACTCTTTAGGCGTTGCCCTCTCTTCGCTTTGTCGTCATGATCAGAGCTGTTATCATGCAGAATCAAGCCCATCGTTTTCAGATTTTATTGCACGGTGAGACATCCAGAAGTCTTCTCAGCTTTTTCATGACGATGTTAATCATTCACGGCGTTGTCGCCGATGCTTTGATTCGCATTACGGATGATTGGCGCTATGCCAAGGGAAATGCAATTGAACAAGCTGAACATGGGGCCGACTGGTATTTGCCGGATTATGAGGATGCATCCTGGCCTCAGGCCAGGGGTGGTTTTGTGGGAGGAGCGACTGCTCTTCAGCAGGCGACCCGTCTGAGAGATTTTGGTCTGGAGCATGATGCCGTATGTTTCAGGACCACATTCGAGGTCGCCGATCCCACAACCATTCATGACCTTGTCCTGCGTCTGCAGTTCAAGCATGGAATCATCCTCTGGTTGAATGGACAGCCGATCTTGAATGTGGGTTTCGGCAACGAACCCGCCAGTGAGACAAGTCTCTCCGCGCAGGCTGTACAGCGCCCCGATAATGTATTTGAATTGTTGACTCTGAATGAGGCGATTGGTTTGCTGCGGCAGGGAACCAATACGCTGGCGGCTCAGGTGCATCGGTCAGCGGCGCAAAACGCCTTTGCCTTCGTCCTCGAGCTTTCTGCCAATTTTTCAAGACAAGCGATGGTGCATCATGTCAGCCCCACACAGGCGCTCATCTCATGGCAGACTCCCAGACCCACAAGCGGTCAGGTGCATTATGGTCTGGTGCGGGGCAATCTACAGCATTCTGTCGCCTACGAACCTCTGACGAATGAGCCCGAGGTGATGCTTGAATCTCTGCAACCTGGTTGCACCTACCATTACCAAGTATCCGCAGAAACCTCCACGGGTGTCGTCCGTTCAGCACTTGCTTCCTTCAGAACGCCAGATGATGAAGATACCTCGCTACGATTCTCGCTGCTGGGTGACAGTGGTGGCGGGTCCGCGGTGCAATACCGTCTTGCAGAACAGATCCGCCTGACCGCGTCGGATCTGGTGATGCATACGGGTGACATGGTGTATCCCTCACTGGTTCCTGAGTTGGTCGATCTCAGGTATTACAGCATTTATGGTCCCCACATGAGATCCGTACCCTATTATGTGGCCACTGGAAACCATGATGTGGACAGGGGGCGTGCCATGCCGTCCGAACTCTTTCATCGACCTACCAACGATACTTCCGCAGAGCAACACGCGGTAGCGCGCACCTTTCCAGAATCCTACTACACCGTGAGGCATGGACCTGCCCAGTTTTTCGTGTTGCTGGCTCCTTTTTTCCATCAGTACGCCCTGACGGAGAATAACCCACAGCATCTCTGGTTGAAAAAAGTGCTTCGCGCATCGACCAGTCCATGGAAATTCATTGTCCTGCATCATCCTATCCGTACCTCCAGCCTGCATCGCTTTGACGACTACAATCGTAATTTCAAGCGTGATGCCGAAGAATTGAGGGATCTCCTCATGCCCCTGATGAAGGAGCATGGCGTACAGATGATTTTTTCCGGTCATGATCATGTCTATGAACGATTTCAACCCGTCGATGGTACGGTCAATATCATCACCGCCGGTGGTGGCGGATCCCTCTATCCTTTGCGGGAATATGATGTCCTGAGTACACGGTTCCTGAGTCAATACCACTTTGTTCATGTCGACATCGACGGGAATACATGTCGTGTGGATGCGATCGATGACGCAGGTCATGTGTTTGATTCCTTTGTCATGCAGCGGGATGCTGTTCCTGTTTCACGCCATGCCTCCGTCTGGCATTCTCCTCTGGTGGAGGAGGGGGGAGCTAGTGATGCGGATGGCAATCTTCTCAATCAGCGCTTTGATTTCAGTGGGGCACCGCTGGTAGCCAGCATGGGGAGATATTCCCACGCCGGCACTGTGAGAGTTCACAATGATGCGGACCACCTCTACCTTGGTTTTGAATCCCTTGCTCTGCCTGATGACGGAGCCGTGATCTTGTTCATGGGGCAGGCGAACACGCAGCATGTCGATGCTGTAACCGGTCTGGCTTACTTGGATCAACTCGAGTTTGAAGACTGGCAGCCCCAGTTGATTGGGGTGCTGGGGGATGAATTTGCGGATGGGACGTATCCCTCCTTTGACCGTTCGCGCAGCGGCTCCATGGGGCCGCAGGGGATTTTTCATGCAGGGGAAACACTGACACCTGTTCAAGGTGCGCGCATTCAGCAATACAACTTGAGCCCACAAGCGTATACCCCAAGTCTCAAGAACACGCATTTATCTGAGCAAAATGCGAATTTTGTGGAAATAGCCATTCCATGGGAGTCCGTCCCCGCATGGAATCCGAACGAGCCACTTCGGCTAAGCGTCCTTTCTGGAAGACAACCTTCCCCGGATCGCGGGGCCTTCTGGTCCTTTGATCACAGTCTGATTGGCGGGCGCCCCTCTGAAAGCGACCCGAATCGATTTATCCTTCCAGGTGTTTTGTTGGAGATGGCCAAGGGACCCGATTCGGACGGTGACGGGTTGAGTGATCCTGAGGAGGCCTCTCTGGAGACGAACTCAAGTGAACTGGACACTGATGGTGATGGCCTGCCTGACGGCTGGGAAGTGATGCATGCGCTTTCTCCTCTGCGAGACGCCCTTTCAGATGGAAGCGAGGGTGATCCTGATCATGATGGGCATTCGAACCTCGACGAATGGCTGGCGAACACGCATCCCCGCGACTCCAAGTCCAGACTCTCTCTGCGGGCCGAAATCGTCGAGTCAGGGGTGATTCAAATTCAATGGCAAGGCATGCCCGGGGTGGTTTATGAGCTACAAACTTCGTTTTTTCCACAAGGTCCCTACGAAACAATCACTGCGGCAGAAACCTTCTCAAGCGACAAAAGGAATCCACGCACAGAGAAGCACCATCTGGGTGTGTCAAACATGGGGAAATTATTTTTTCGAGTGATGGCTCGTAGAAAGGTTGATTGAGTCTTGCGATCTCAATCCTTACAGATGTTTTTTGAATTCGCCTATGAATCGCCCCATGTCGTTCAGGAGGATTGCATTCGGATTGCAGCGCAGCACCATTCCGTCCAGATACATCAGACTGCGAATGATCGAGAAAATACCACGCTCGAAGGTCATTCCCGAGTGAATCCCAAGCTTGATGGTTTTCATCATTTGTTGAGTGAGGCTGATCTGGGAAACAGTGGCTCCGGTGAAGTTCTCGTAGAGATCCTCAAAGGCCTTGGTAAATTTCCTGAACTGCTCTCCCTGTATTTCGACATCAGACATGCTGTTCAACGACTTGGCACACGCGCCGTAATCATTCTTCGAAAGCCCGGCGAAAAAGTTGAAAAGCCCTACCCGCATCTTGCGCCCAACTTCCGCGATGAAACCCGTATCAATGAACACAAATTGCCCGTTGGACAGAATGACATTGCCCGGATGCAGATCTCCGTGGAACACTCCGCGGCAGAACATGTAGTAACCCTGTATCCGAAAAAGGTCCAATAGCTGGTCGTAGTCCAACTTGCCTTCCGAGAGTAATTCATCGAAAGTGGGACCTTCAATGAATTCCGAAACCATGAGGTTCTTGTGGCACAATTCGGTATGCACATGGGGGAATACCAGCCTCGTGAGATCAAAGTGCTGACTGGCTTCGGCGTGGATTTCTCTCAAGGTTTGCTGACCCTGAACCTCGCGACGTAAATCCAGTTCGCTGAGAGTGAACCGTTCAATGTCCTCGATGATCCCCATGGGATCACCCGCTTTTTTCAGTTTTGGATACACCCAGGTGGAGAATCGAATCAGCCTCTTGATTCCTGACACATCCGCCTTGAAACGTTCTGTCACCTCTTCCTTGATCGCCTTGATGACGACTTTTCCACCCGATTTCAGCTCACCCCGATGAACCTGACCTACCGAAGCAGTTGCCAGCGGTGATGGGTTTATGCTGTCGAATTGTTCCTCGAAGTCTGACGGTGCCGATTTTCTGATAATCTCAAAGAAGTCAGCCGAACTAACCTCCTTTGCCTGGCGATACAACTTGGCAAGGTGCTCGCATTTTTCTCGTTCAAGAAAATCGATCCTCAAGGCGTGAATCTGAGCTAGCTTGACAGCAAACAACCCTTGAGACTGGATCCAATCCAAGTCCGGAAGCTTGCCGTTTCGGCTGTAGATTGAATGAATCAACCTGCCGAATTGAAGGGCATTCATGTTTAATTTGGCTGAACCTGAAGGTTTTTCGAAGTGAAAGGTACCTTGTGGTGTCTTGAGATGAGATTGGCTGCGATGCGGCCCGATTCATAGATCATGGGTAGACCGCTTCCCGGATGCGTCCCGCCTCCAACAAGGTAACAGTTACCTAGCTCCTCGAATTTATTGCGAGGACGAAGATACATCATTTGCTTGAGACAGTGAGCAAGATTGAACGTTGCACCAAAGTTGATATTCATGTTCTCCCATGTCTTGGGTGAGTAAACGATTTCTTCTTTGATATGTTCCCTTAAATCCGTCATGCCACCGGTTGTCTCAAGTGTTTTGATAACCTGTTCTCTGAAGGGCTCCTTACTTTCCTCCCAATCGATGGGCGCCGTAAGGTTTGGAACCGGGACAAGCACATAAATGGCAGAATGACCTTCGGGCGCCAGCGTGGGATCTGTGGCGCTCGCATTCCTCACATAAAGAGAAAGTTCCTTTGAAAGTGTCTTTACCTTGAAGATTTCTTCGATATTGGTTTTGTAATCCTCTGCGAAAAAGATGGTGTGGTGGGGCAGGTCGTAAATCTTGTCTACTCCCAGATAAAGCATGAAGGTCGAACAGGAATATTCTTTCCTGTCCACTTTTTGAGGGCTGTATTTCTTGAGGACTCCCTCAGGCACCAGGTTTTTCATGGCGTATGCGAAATCCGCATTCAGGACCGTTTCATCTGCATGAATCTTCTCTCCATCGGCCAGCTCGGCTCCACACACGTTTCTACCATTGAGAAGCAATTGTTTGGCTGGGCTTCCAAGGCGAATGTCAACCCCGTGTTCTTCACAAACTTTTCCCATTGCCTCTGAAATTTCACTTAATCCACCCTTGGCATGCCATACTCCGAAGGCGTGCTCGATGTAAGGCAGAAGCGCAAACGCACCCGGACAATCCCATGCTGACATCCCCAGGTATTTTGACTGAAACGTAAATGATAATTTCAATTTATCATCTTTGAAATAGTCTCCCAAAACTTCGAATATGGATCTCCCCACGGACAACTTTGGGAGCGCTTTCAAGACGTCCAGACTGAAATATCTGGTCCAGGAATTGTAATCTTTCTGAAGGCAGGCATACATACTTTCGTATCTCTCCTTCTCGACTTCCATGAATTTGTCGTAGCCGTCACGGCTGCCCGGAAAGCACGCATCCATCTGCTGCAGCATGGCTTCTCTCTCCGTCGTAGGTTCAAATGCCCTGTCCTTGAACTGCAAGCGATACATCGGTTCCAGTTTGGTGCACTCTACATAGTCGTCCAAATTTTTCCCCGCCTCCTCGAAGACCTCATCCAGCAGGAATTTCATCATCAGGAAGGTGGGACCTGTATCAAACTTGTAACCGCCACGCTCGATGGATGCGTTTCTGCCTCCCACCTTGTCTTCTTTCTCTACTAGAGTGACCTTGAATCCACGAAAGGCCAGGATCATTGCGGCAGTTAGGCCCCCTGGGCCCGCTCCTACAACCAAGATATGTTTTTGAGATTTGTGTTGCTGCATAATTGAAAACGATCTCGCTTGCTCGTTATGACTCTGGTGGAAACAGGTCTCTCAACTTCCCATTCATCCATCCAGCCAAGGCTCATACATTGCCTGTAAAACGGTGTTTAATCGACTTTTTTTGTTCTTTCCTCTGTTTTCAGTTGGGTTGGCGTTGAAAGTGTTGGCTCATTCCTTATTTTTAACAAAACAAAAGGCGGCTTTCGCCGCCTTTCATCCTGCTTGGCCGAATTTTTATGATTTTGGCAAAATAACTTTGTCGATGACATGAATGACGCCGTTGCTTCCCATCACGTCGGTTTTGACCACCTTCGCACCATCAACGGTTACCCCTTTGTCAGATACTTTGATATCTACCATCTTCCCATTGACTGTCTTGGCCTTCATCGTCTTCACTGCCGATGCTGGCACTTTTGCAGGTATCACATGATAGGTAAGAATGCTTACCAACTTCTTCTTGTTTTCGGGCTTCAACAGGGTTGCAACCGTGCCTTCCGGCAATGCTGCGAAAGCTTTGTTGGTTGGGGCAAAGACAGTGAACGGTCCTTTGCCTGATAGAGTCTCTGCCAATCCAGCAGCTTTCACCGCGGCAACAAGCGTGCTGAAATCTTCGAGTCCAGCAGCGATCTGAACAATATTTTTTTCGTTGTGATGGTCCGGACTTGGTCCTGCCTTCATGGTGAATGTTGAGGTGACGCTTGCGACTGCCAATGCGGCTACTAATACTAATTTTTTCATAATTTTAAATGGAGCGTTGGTTTGTTTGCTCCTGATGTCTATAATTTGACTAACTTTTTTGTATCGTCAAATTAAAATTCAATAAATGTTTAACTAAATGTTAAATTTTGTTTAACAGCTTGTGGGTTCTCATTGAACCTGTGCTTTTTAGGGCAGTTGCCATTTTGTTTTGCTTGCACTGTATTTCGGGGGCTTTTCTTTTGGTGAAAACCTTCCACGTGGATCAAATAAACGGTAATGAGTTCTAATTTTAAAGGTTTACCGCATTCTAAAACATCCTCTGATACCAATTTCTAGAAAATCACAACTCATTGAACAACTATAGTTTGAAATATTGAAGACTGCAGAATGCCAGATCTTTTTTCGCCTTGAAAACAGAGAACAGAAAAGAAATGTCATACTATGTGTTGCTTGTTGTTAGGTTTTAAGCGATGTTTTGTCTATTATAAGTCTAATTCGTAATGCATCACTCAATCAATATAGCAGCTAAACGCTCAGGTTTAACCCCCCACGTCATCCGTGTATGGGAAAAGCGATACAACGCTGTAACCCCAGTTCGCACTGAAACCAATCGTCGTCAATATTCAGATGAAGACATCAAACGTTTGGCTCTTTTGAGGGAAGCTACGCTTGGGGGGCATAAGATTAGCAACATAGCTTCTCTCCCGAAAGACACCCTCAAGTCCCTCACTGAAGAAGATAGACAGCACATTCAGGTAGACGAGCGCGTGCCTGTGATACAGGAACCTGAATCAGGCACTCACTTGGAGGCTTGTCTGGTGGCCATCAAGTCACTTGATCAAAAAAAATTGGAAGAAGAGCTAACTCGTTCGGCACTCAGCCTTGGACATCAAGGAATGATCATGAGGGTTGTGGCACCGCTTGCACAAAAACTCGGGTACTTGTGGCGTCTCGGTGAGATCACTGCCGCACATGAACACTTCGCAAGCGCGCTCATTCGCACTTTTCTCGCCAACATCTCCAAACCATTTGCCATCACAGACTCCGCCCCTGGAATTGTCATAGCAACACCCGTAGGACAGTTGCATGAACTGGGCGCTGTCATTGTCTCGGCAACTGCTTCAAGCCTGGGTTGGCGTGTCACTTATCTTGGAACCAATCTCCCGGCCGCGGAAATCGCTGGAGCTGTTGCTCAAAACAAGGCCAACGTGCTTGGTCTAAGCATTGTCTTTCCTGAGAACGATCCAAATTTGAACGATGAGCTTTGTCGATTGCGCTCATTTCTGCCCTCAAACACAGAAATTGTGGTAGGCGGTCGCGCATCGGGAGCCTATCACTCTGCTCTTTCTGACATTGGTGCACACGTATGCAGTGACATCCACCAATGCTACGAGATCCTGGAACGCCTGGGTTGAAGTGCCTGAAAATCCAGACAAGTTTCTCACTCTTGTGGTTTCCAGAAACCTTCCGCTTATTTCAAGCCCTCTGAAGGCAAGTGTGGGTCAACCGGCTTTTAAAACATTGATTTTTAGTTTCCAATGAACTGAAGTTAGCTTTTGTCACTAGTTAAGGCGATCGTTTCATCAAAGCTGTTTACCTTTTCGATGGCAAGAATCTTCTTTTTCCAAACCATGACCCTTCCTTCAGCAAGGGTTTGTTTCCCTATGAAGGTGTCTGGCATCAGCGAGGATCCCTTCAGTTTTTGCTCTTTTTGATGGCCTGCAACCGACATGCTTAGACCAAATAAAAGCGCTGAGTGAGCAGTGAATCGAAAATTCTTGATCTTGCTTTCTCATCTGCAGAAGTTTTCCTGTATCCAATACTCTGAACGCTTTTTCATGGAGTAATGGCTTTCTTTTCTTAATCGCAGCAGCAGTAATGCGATGTTTGTCATATTTTTCCACCAGTTCCTTATGCAAAAAATCGTTTGCGATAATCTCATCTTCTTCCGGTGTCATTCAGGAGGATAGTTAACTCCAGTAAACAATTTTCCCTTCGGAAGTTGCCGACAGATCTTGTTTCACTCAGCGTGTTCGTAAACACTCCGGCTCCCGGCAAAGACGTCATTGCTGCGGACGCATGGAATCCGAGCGAGATGAACGCAGTGCATTGGAACATCCATGGTGACTCAGGATGAATTCAAGGCTTGGAGCCCTTAGTAAATGGATACAGGCGCAAGGAGGCAGGAGACATTTGCACACTGTTCACTACAATTGCAAAGTCTCCTCTGGATGGATGAAAACCTGTGTTCTGGATGGAAGTGTGAGGGATTCGATAAGTGAACTCAACGACTGGCCCCGCGCAGAGGCTGTCCGATATACCATGATTCTTTCCAATTGATTTTGCCACGTTTGGCTTGAGAGGCGTGACCGTCGCCCCACATGATATTTCCTATATTACCATGTCGATAGTATTCCCTGAGTCGTTCCGGGAATTTTGCCCATTGACCCAAGGCGATGGGTGTATCGCTTGTCCCATCGAGCATCGTTTCCCAAGCATCCTGAAAAATCAGGGTTTCGGATGGTTGACTGTAATTATCGATCTTTCGAGCACGGACAGGAGTTGCCCCACCTACCTTACCTTCCCAAACAGCCAGATCGAGTCCGATTGCTCGGGGATTCGATGAACCATAAAATCCATTGAATCCGTAGGTGACATACTTGAAGCCTTTGTCGAACAAGCCATCCTGATTTGGAGGGCCTTGGTATTGGTCATCCGCAGCCTTGGCCGAAGGACACTGGAAGACCGATGGGCTCCAGCCGATATAGCCTGCATAGGCAACGCCCCAATAAGCATGAGGGTGGGAGGCCTTGATCATTCCTTCCCGTCCCGGTAGTGGGTTGGTGAAGTCACCACCATCGGGGATCCATCGCATCCAATTGCGGCGTTCATGACCGCGGCCCTCAGCATCATCTGCGTACATGAACCATGCCAGCTGAATCTGGCGCATGTTATTCTTGCATTTGATTGATTTGGCCTTCTCCTTGGCCTTGCCGAGAGCTGGCAGCAGTAGGGATGCGAGAATTGCAATAATCGCAATGACAACCAACAGCTCAATAAGGGTAAACCCTTTTTTTGACTTCATAATAGAAACATGGCTCGGGCGATTCATTTTCGTGCGCGTTCAGCAATGGAGTCGTTTTTGATGTATTTGATTCATAAGGAAATACATGGTCCTAAGTCGATGTTAAAAAAACTTGAATTCGGCGAACCTGAGGAATGGACACGCTTGTGTGAGCGGAAAGCGGAATCTACCTTCGGGGAAAACCAAGAGACCTGAGCTTTGATAAGAAGATGCAGTTTTCAAAGATCATAATCAGGTAGTGAGTGGTCATCAGAAAGCCAATAACACCATTTTTCACGGAAATTCCGTTTCAACGGTCCGGCCTGCAGCGATTGGTCTTAGACAAGCTTGTAATCATCCAGTCGTCCTTGGCGAGAAGCGCCTGTGTCTGCGGTCCCACTGGCCATTTGCGAGCGAGCCAGGGAACTCGTTGAAGCCGGCAAGGCCTCTGCCGAGGTTGTTGTGTTGCTGGATATCAAGCCAGGCACCGTTCGCGAGTGGAAACGACGCTACATGGGGGGTGGTTCCGAAGCTCAGGATCGGCCCTGTAACGACGATATGGACACTGACCAAGTGCCAGCAGAATACGAACGAGTCATGAGCCTGGATGTCATGGACACGTTGGACTGGATCCGTCGTATGCCCATGCCTCGTCGTATTGATGCCATCCTGAAGCGCGAACGAGCCTTGGAGCTATTGTCCAAGCGGGCTGAGAGGGTCATTGGTGGCTTTGCTCGATCACATGGACAGCAGAGCAAGGTGATCCAAGTCAACTCTGTAGCCGCGATTCTGAGTTCTCACGAAAGCTCTGGTTGTGGTGTGACTTGATGCGGTTTTGAGGTGTATCAAGAGCCTGGATCAGATTATCGCGCTGTTTTGTGGCTAATGATGTTCGATTTCACCCTCCTAACCGTTTATTGCCCAGGTCTAATGTTGCTCTGTTTATTCTGCTTCAACATCTCCAAATGCGTTTGGATACCCTGAACACGGACACACAAGTTATGCATAGGTGTTATGCTATCGCACAGTCAAGGGGTGGAGGCCTGATAGAAATTCCTCTATGAGAAATACTTAATGGGAGATGGCGACCCTACCGGGGTTCGAACCCGGGTTACCGCCGTGAAAGGGCGGTGTCCTAGACCACTAGACGATAGGGTCTCCCAATGGGCGACCAACATTAAGGAAACTCGTTTTTCTGTCACGTGAAAAATGAGTTTTTTTTAAACTTTTTTATCAGAGCGCCGAAAAACCGTCGTTTTTGGCCATTATACCGGCTAATCCAGTCGTGTATCTCATCCTTCACCATTGGCTGAATGACACAAAAAATGCTGTTTCATCACGATTTTTACTGAAATTCTTCCATACTTCGGCTATCAAAGTCCTCTTTTATGGAAGCAACAGCTGATATTGGATTAATCGGATTGGCAGTGATGGGTCAGAACCTCGTCCTGAACATGAATGACCATGGTTTTGTGGTCTCAGTTTACAACCGTACCGTTTCTAAGGTGGATGATTTTCTTGCCAATGAAGCCAAAGACACAAATATCATCGGTGCACGAAGCATCGAGGAATTTGTCGCACAGCTCAAACGACCCCGGCGCGTGATGCTGCTCGTCAAGGCGGGGCAGCCAGTGGATGATTTCATAGAACAGCTGCTCCCCTATCTGGAACCGGGTGACATCATTATTGACGGTGGTAATTCACTCTATCAGGACAGTTCTCGAAGAACGCAGTATCTTGAGAGCAAGGGCATGCAATTCATTGGGACAGGGGTGAGCGGTGGAGAAGAGGGGGCACGTCGTGGCCCTTCCATCATGCCCGGAGGTTCCAAATCAGCATGGCCTCATGTGAAAGACATTTTTCAATCGATATCGGCTAAAGTCGACGATGGTGCGCCTTGCTGCGACTGGGTGGGTGAAGATGGCGCGGGTCACTACGTGAAAATGGTTCACAATGGTATTGAATATGGTGACATGCAGCTGATCTGTGAGGCTTATCAACTGATGTCGGTTGGACTGGGGATGACGCCCGACGAAATGCATGCAGTGTTCGCCGATTGGAATGAAGGCGTGCTGGATTCCTATCTGGTTGAAATTACCCGGGACATTCTTGCGCATAAAGATGAAGACGGGGGTCCATTAGTGGACAAGATTCTGGATACGGCGGGACAAAAGGGGACAGGTAAATGGACCGTCATTTCATCCGCGGACCTTGGCGTACCCATTACGATGATTGCTGAAGCTGTATTCAGTCGCTGTGTTTCTGCCATGAAGGATGAGCGGGTTGCTGCTTCCAAAAAATTACGAGGGCCCAAGCCGATTATCAAAACTGACCGAGCCAAATTTATTGAGGATATTCGGCAGGCACTTTATGCCTCAAAGATTGTATCATACGCTCAGGGTTACATGCTCCTGCGAGCGGCTGCACAGGAAAATGGTTGGAAACTCAACTATGGCGGTATTGCGCTGATGTGGCGAGGCGGGTGTATTATTCGCAGTCAGTTCCTTGGCAAGATTAAAGAGGCTTATGACAAGCGGCCTCGTCTCGCCAACTTGATGCTGGATCCCCATTTCAAAAAAGAAATCAGATCCAGCCAGCGCGGGTGGCGCAATGTGATTGCGACGGCAGTGAAGAAG
>JBDQII010000088.1:0-13404 GCA_040264395.1 Verrucomicrobiota bacterium | reverse complement strand
CATGAGAGCGGCCAGCGCGTCATTGATGACTTTGACTGGATACTGGCTGTTCAATAGTTCCGTCCAGTCAAAGCCTTCCAGCCCTTGCAAGCGTCCAGGCATGTGACTGATGGAACGTTGATTTTTAGCCACAAGCCCTGGAGCTGATAAACCAATCCGCACATCCTTAATTTCGAATTCACTCAAAATCTTTTGCGTGATGGACTCAATACACCGGCACCAATCGAGAGCTTGGTTCGAATCAAAGTCTTGGGCTTGTTTGGACAGCAACTCGCCTTTATCGGAAAAGGCCACACATTTAATGCGTGTGCCTCCCAAATCAATGCCGATGACTGGGTTCATGATTCAGAAGGTACTGAAAGTTGGAGCTCCCATTCGAGATAGCGCTTCCATAACACGCGAAAAGCGCTTGCGAATTCCTCCGGATTGGATGCGAGCCATTGATTCACATGATCCCTTGAAAACCACTCACCACATTCTATTTCTTCGGGGTGCAATTTGAATGGACCGTCATACGTGACCCTGTAAATCCAGACAAACTCCCATCCCGTATCCTTCGAAGCATCTATTTTGAAAAGTTTTTCAAGAGGGCGATCAGGTCGCCATCCCAGTTCTTCCTCGGTTTCTCTCATCGCGCAGACATCGTAAGATTCACCCGAATCCAGGTGGCCGGAAGCGGATGAATCCCAAGTGCCCGGGAAACAATCTTTCAGCATGGATCTTTTTTGCAGGAAGAGCGATCCATCTGAATGAAAGACCAAAACATGGATGGCTCGGTGAAGTAAGTCCTGCTGGTGAACGACACTGCGGGGTTTTTGGTCAATCACTTCATCCCGATTGTTTACGACATCAAAAATTTCTTCCATGGAGTCAGGCATGATCAAGTTTTATTGAGTTATTTGCAGGCTGTATTTCATTTCCGAAAGATTATTTTAACATAACTTTTTGAAACTGGTAAATTTTCTTCGGCCCTCAAGTTTTCTAATTTCAAAAATCGTGTAACCGTGAAACCACTGCTGATGGGGGGAAACACAACCAGACTGCATCAATACCGGTTCAAGACCCAATTTCCAAATTGACACTCGTATGCTTGAGCATGCGAGTCACGACTCATCTCTTCTAAGGATCATCATGCGCCAACCATAATGCTATTGCTCGCTGAAAAAAATATCGCAAGACAAGTGACTGGCCTTTGCTGGCACCTGTGTTCCTCACAGGAATTTGGGTGGTAACAGAATTGACAGCAACATCCCCATATGATCTTTCGGTGCAAGACTGGGAAGAGATACTGCCATTAACCGGCGCTGGGAAACTTTGGTGTCCCAGCAAAGCTTGGGGTTGTCATGTGGTATCCCCTGATCTGATTCAGAAGACAGATAACATTCCCTTCTTACCGCGCGAGGCAGCTCAAGACTGTGAAGTCCCAGAGCCCTTGAGGCTTTTGTAGAGCTGGATTACAGCAATCAACTGAGATGTTATGTGTGAGGGAGTGGTAGGCTGGCAGGGGCTCGAACCCTGGACAAACGGCTTAAAAGGCCGCTGCTCTACCAACTGAGCTACCAGCCCTCTCCCTCAAATCTGCTTCAATCAGCAAGAGGTTTCCCTTCGCTTGAAAGGAGGCGGAACATTAGACATTGTTCATGGACCATGCAAGTGTTTTTCCCCGTTTTTTTGGGGCCAACATAAAGTGAGCCATCCACTCATGAGTGCCAGCCCTCCGACGGGTGTGATAGCGCCCAGTTTGGTGATGCCTGTGAGGCAAAGTGCGTAAAGGCTTCCGGAGAAAATAACGATGCCTGTCAGAAATAGATATATGGTCCATTTAGGGGGTGCTTCCATACGAGATAGCACCAGTAATCCGATTGCATGAATCAGATGGTAGAAGACCGCCGTTTCCCAAGTATCCACCCTGTCGGATGCAGTCAATGTTTCATTCAATGCGTGAGCGCCGAATGCTCCCAGCAAGACACCCAAACAAGCAAGAGCAGATGCAATCTGTTGAACCTTGATGGTTTTCATGCTGTTACAAAAGACCTGCGGCAAGCTTACCGGCAAGGTCGCACTAGCAACTCCTGAACGACTGCACGAGGCGGTAGATCGATGGCAAGCTTGGCGCAGGCTGCGACATCTTCGGGACGCAGCATGCTTGCCTTGTGCTCAGCTGTAGGTTCGCTGGGGCGTAATTTCAGAATGGGCGTATCAATTTCACCGGGAAGGACTCCGCAGGCACGGATACCATTTTTGTTCTCCTCGGCATTGATCGCTTGCGTCAGTCCTCGCAAACCAAATTTGGAGACGGTATAGGCCGCACCTGCCAGAGGCATTCCCCAAAGTGCAGCATCCGAAACAATATTTACGATGGTGCCTGATTTGGCTTTCCGCATTGAAGGGAGAACTGCCTGAATGGCGTAGTAGGATCCGTGCAGGTTGGTGTTGATCAAGTCATGGTAATCCTTCAAGGACAGCACCTCCAGGGTGCGTTCAGGAGTATTCGTTCCCGCTGAATTAACCAATACCTCCGTTGAGCCAAACTTATCCTCTGCTTTTTGGACCAGTTCTCTGACGAATGATTCATCCGCGACGCTGCCGATAATGGTTTGGCATTTGGTATCGCCTGCCCCAGCCAGGCCTACAGTCTCCTTCAGTGTTTTTTCAGTTCGCCCGGTCAAGGTCAGGTTCCAGCCTGCCTTGGATAACTGGATCGCGATGTGGCGTCCCACTCCAGTACCGGCTCCAGTAATGATGGCGTTCTTTGGCATAAATTATTGGAAAATTTTTTGATAAACTTGTTATTCAGAGGTTGCCTCTGAACTTGTCGAGGGTAAGAGCGATTTGACATTGTTGAAAAGACTCTTTGCTTTTTGGACAGTCTCTGCAGCCTGGCTGTTTCCAGTGCTCAAGGCTCCTTTTAAAGTTTCTGAAAAACCTGCAATACCCTGGCCCGTTCCTTTTTCAAGGACACTGGCTAAAACTGTTTTCATGATTTCCTTAGCCAATTCAGCTCCTGTCAAACCGGCCCCTTCCTTGCCAAGGTTCTTCAGCACAATATCAGGTAGTGTAAATTCGACACCTTTCCCGCCCAGAGCGGTAAGTCCCAGTTTTACTTTGGCCTGCAGAATCTGGAAATCGTCTATCTGGAATCTCGCCTCATCAGAATCCTCCGGAGTCTCCGGAATGTTCTTTTGAATGGCCTCCATGATTTTGTCGAGATTGCTGCTGGAAAGCGTCCTTTCGTAGGTGATGCCGGGTTGTTCCAATTTAAGTTTGCGAATGACAATTTTCTTGGCCATCAAACTGCCAGGCTCCAACGCGAGAGTCGCATTTTTGACCGTGATTGCAGATTCTGACTTGAACCCATCAGGATTGGCGATTTGCAGGCCGGACAGAGAGCCTGCCCCAGACAGCATCGCCAATGAGGCATCCTGCAGGGTGACGGGTACGCCTGTCAGACTGGTACCCCCTTTTTCAATACCCGACTTGACGAGTGAGTTCATACTCTTGTCGATGGCAAAAAAAGCAACGATTGCCAGAGGGATCAGTAAAATCACGATTCGTTTTATCCACTTGAACATAACTTACGCCTCAATATGGTTACGCTTTTTCAAACTGCCAAGTGAATTCACAAGACTTATTGAAAGGCAAATCAAACCCTCAGATAAATCCGTTTACGATGCAGGAACCATACGAGAAGGAAACTCATCGCAGTCACCGTGGCTAATACAAGTGCTTCCGCATAACCACCGAGGGATGCCTTGATGGGTCCCCCTACGAATCTGTTCGCCAGCCCATTGATATCAACGATGTTGTGGGCAAGATAGATGGTGATGGGATTCATCCCAATCCAGACAAAAGGCCAGCACCAGTGGTGAAATCCCACTCCATCGATCACGAAGTAGAAGGTTCCCAGCGCGAGGAAACTGAAACCGCCAGCGACCAAAACAAAAGAGGAAGTCCAAATGTTTTTGATAATCGGGAACTGGAAGCTCCAAGCGTAGCCCAGGACAAGACAAATGAGACCAAGTCCCATCAAGAAGCCTGTTTTCTGAAATGCAGAACCCTCCTTGCGGTGAAGGATCATTCCGGCGAACACCCCTAGCAGGCAGGATCCAATGGCCGGTAGCGTGCTTAAAAGTCCTTCGGGATCATGATCCCCGTTCCACTTGAACAAAGGCAGATACATTTTGTCCACATGATCAGACAGATTTTTGCCCTCCTCAAAATTCCCAGCTCCCACGCCCGGCACAGGAATGAAAGTCATCATAGCCCAGTAACTTACCAACAAAACCACCAAAGCTGTCACTCTTCCCTTGAGGCCAGTCATGCAAAAGATAATTGCTGCAAATAAATAGCACAGTGCGATTCGCTGCAATACCCCCAGCAGTCGTATGTTTTCTACTCCATCTGTAAATCCTCCGTAATAAAAAATGCCAATTGTATACAGAATGAGTGAGCGGATGAACACCTTGCGAAGGGTGTAGGCTTTCCCTCTTTCCTCAATCGTGCGTGTCAGGCTGAAGACCATGGAGACACCTGCGAGAAAGACAAATAATGGGAAAATACAGTCATAAAATGCGAGTCCCTCCCAAGATTTGTGAGTGAGTTGATCAGCTAGCAATTTTGTCCACCCTGAATCGTGGGATTTGCCTAATGCGTGTACGACTTCTTCCGCACCCACGATCCAAAACATGTCGAACCCACGCAAGGCATCCAGGCTTGTTAAACGTTGGCTTTTCTCCTTCTTTTCAGTCGCGTTCTCTTTGCTCATTTTACTTGGGGTCCTGATTAATTTGTTACTCTGGCTCGAGATTACGTCTTGAAATACGGGGTATCATTTCATTGGGCAAGTTTATTCATGCAAGCCTTTGAAAATGGTGATAGCGGATTGAACCAGGATTCCTGCTTGATCCACATCATGTTCTCACCTGATCATGGGGTCCAATGAACCAAGGTTATCCCGCCAAAACCAAAGAAAGCATATCCGGCCTGATTGAGCGTGTAACGTATTTCAATGAGGAATCTGGATTTGTTGTCTTGCGAGTGAAAATCAAGGGGCGGCGTGATTTATTGACGGTGGTTGGTCAATCGGTTTCGGCCAATGCGGGTGAATGGGCCAAAGCGGAAGGCGTTTGGGCGCGTGATCGAGAACATGGGCTGCAGTTCAAGGCGGAGAGACTCGTTTGTACTCCTCCCACGAACATTGAAGGGATTGAGAAATATCTGGCAAGTGGAATGATCAAGGGGATAGGGCCGGTTTATGCCAAAAAAATGGTGGCCAGATATGGAGAGAAGATTTTTGATATCATTGAAACCGCCTCTGCTAAATTGGAATCCATTGACGGAATTGGTCCGGGCAGGAGACGCAAGATCAAGGATGCCTGGCAGGAGCAAAAGGTCGTTCGCAAAATTATGGTTTTTCTCCATTCCAATGGGGTCAGTACCAGTCGCGCAGTTCGCATCTACAAGACATACGGCGAAGAGGCGATAGAAAAGGTTCAGAACAACCCTTATATCCTGGCGCGTGATATTCGGGGGATTGGATTCAAGAGTGCGGATCATATTGCTCAAAAGCTGGGTATTCCTCAGGATTCCCTTCATCGTGCGCAGGCGGGCTTGAACCATGTGCTGACAGAGGCTTCGGGCAACGGGCATTGTGGCCTGCCTGAAGATCTCTTGATCAGGCAAACCACCGAACTCCTGGCGGTTGATGAATCGATACCAAGGAATGCTCTTGCTCAGGCACTTCATGCAGGTGACGTCGTTCGTGATGCGGTTGGAGAACATGACTTAATCTTTCTGCCTGCATTGAAAAAAGCGGAGGAATACATTGCCCGCAGAATCCTTGATTTATCGGGGCAGCCTTCCTCCTATCCGGACATTGATTTCAACAGGGCCATCACTTGGGTTCAGGAAAGCAACAAGCTGCAACTTGCGGCGTCGCAAACAGAGGCCATCCGTTGTGCTCTTGAGAACCGTGTTGTGATTATTACCGGGGGGCCTGGTGTGGGTAAGACAACCATCATCCAATCGATCCTCAAAATTCTTCGTGCCAAATGCGTGACATTTGCCCTTTGTGCGCCAACAGGTCGAGCTGCGAAACGTTTATCCGAATCTACCGGTCACGAAGCCAGAACCATACATCGTTTGCTGGAGGTGAATCCCCGCAACGGCCAGTTCAAGCACGATGAAGAATCTCCTCTCGAAGAAAAGTTGCTGGTGGTTGATGAGTGTTCCATGGTCGATATTCCTTTGATGCATCACCTTCTGAAGGCGCTACCTGAGGATGGACATTTATTACTGGTGGGGGATGTGGATCAATTGCCGTCCGTGGGTCCCGGTTCCGTTTTGAAAGATTTCATTCAATCCGGATGCCTCTCAGTTGTGCGGCTGCAGGAAATATTTCGGCAGGCAGCGGGTAGCAGGATCATCACGAATGCACATCGAATCAATCAGGGGCAGATGCCAATGATGGAAGAGGATGCCCCACTCAGTGATTTTTATTTTATTGATCGAGAGGAACCGGAACGTGCGGCGGCAACGCTTTTGCAAATGGTTCGCGATCGGATTCCTTCCAAATTTCAGGTGCACCCCATTCTGGATATCCAAGTCCTGTGCCCGATGAATCGGGGAAGCCTTGGCGTGCGCGAGATGAATCTGACTTTGCAGAATGCCTTGAATCCGCTGAGACACGGTGATGTGGTAGCCGAGAAATTTGGGTGGCAATTTCGTGCGAGGGACAAGGTTATTCAAACGGAAAATAATTATGACAAGGAAGTGTTCAACGGTGACATCGGACAGATCATTTCCATCGATCCCATTGAAAAAGAAATCAAGGTTCAGTTTGAACAGAGAAAAGTGATTTATGATTTCGGCGAACTGGATGAACTGTCTCTGGCCTACGCAATAACGATTCACAAATCTCAGGGATCAGAATTTCCTGTTGTCGTCATGCCTGTAGCCACCCAGCAATACATGCTCCTGCAGCGTAATCTGGTTTATACGGGAGTGACTCGGGGGAGAAAACTCGTTGTGATTGTCGGTCAGAAAAAAGCGCTGGGAATGGCAGTGAATAACTCAAAGAATGCATCCAGATATTCCGGTCTGCTGCACAGGCTGCGAGCCGGAAGTTAAGGGAGGGCCGTTTTATCTCTGCCGCTTGACGCAGGATACGGTGTTATCTATATTTTCGTGATGGCTCTAAAAATCACAATTCAATATTGCAGCGTTTGAAACTACGAACCCAAAGCCGTCGGTCTGGCGGAAAAGCTTCTTAAATTCAAACAGGATATTGCTTCCCTGACATTGATCCCTGAAGGCGGAGGTTTGTTTGAAGTTATTGTGGACGGAAACTTGATTTACAGCAAAAAAGCCACCGGGCAATTTCCTGATCCTGAGTTTATTGTTCAGCAAGTGAGGGGTATGCGATCCTAGTCAGATTGTTCCCACTTGCAGTCAAATTTCGTTCAGTTGAGAGGGAGATCCAATCTCGCCCAATGGAAACCTTCCCCTGCCATTTTCCATCGCAGCCAACCATGCATGCGTTTGGGGTTGACTGAGGCATAAGGGGCCCTTTTGAGTGACAACTTCCAGCCGTTTTCGGTTTGTTCCAAGGTCTGGGGTTCGTCAGATGTGATCTGTTCGGTGATATCAAAAAAGTAAACATCCTCCAGCTCTCCGGATTGCGGAAATTTTTTCCACTGAAGATCGAATCTGTCTGAGGAGATATCCAGATTGGCCTTGAACACGTCCGCTTGTGCCTTTGGGGGGAATTTGGAGGCCGCGTTTTTTATATGCTTGAACCACTCTGTCTTGCGCTTGCTCAATCCCGTGTCATCAATGCCCAATCTGAGATTTAAATTCACGCCTCTTCCTGGTAGGCAAGTTCGAGCGCACATCATCCAGTTGACAAAGGCTTTGATTTCCAGAGGTTCTTTGAATACTGCATCTGCGGCTGACTTAAGTTGAACAAGCAAAAGGCACGTGCCCTCATATCCGTAGACGTCAAGCCTTCCCATTTTAACAATCTGAGGTGTTTCCCATTGGATAGGGCCGGCCGTTATCCCTTTCGGTAATATCCACTCAATGAGTGTTGGCATACCAGCGTCACCACCGTTTTGCCAATAAGTGTGCCAGGTGGGGTCGTGCTTTAATTCCAAAGCCACCCACCAGCTTTCGCCAGCATTTATATGTGACCGGTCACTTAATAATCTGGCTTCCACATGTCGATCGCGCTGTGGAAGGGATGACCCCGAAAACTCCGAACCTTCGCTCAAGGCTGGAATCATTCCTGAAAGAACACAGAACGCGAACGAGGACAAAATCCATTTTCTAAAGATGACGCGTACCTCAATCATGTCAGTCGAAATCGGAGCAACTCATAAAATAGCCACATTTGCTGCAGACAAGTTTGCATTTGTGATTGTGGAGTTCATTTCCGCACCTTGCACAATAGCGCCAATATTCACCATCAAGCTCAGTATCAGGCGTAGGTGCTTTTTCTTTATTTTCAGGGGATGAATCTGACATGCAACGTACGGGTGTTGTCACCTTTGAAAAAGCTGGGTCACGCGATGATGTCCCTGACGACGTTACCATAGACATCAGTAAGTCGGTAATCGCGTCCTGCATGCCTGAAGGTCAACTGCTCATGATCAAGCCCCATCAAGTGAAGAACAGTTGCATGAAGGTCGTGCATGTGTACTTTGTTTTCCACAGCCTGATACCCATATTCGTCCGTCGCACCATAACTGAAACCCGGTTTGACTCCTCCCCCAGCCATCCAGACAGTAAAACCGAATGGATTGTGATCGCGTCCGTTGTTGTTTTGAGAAAAAGGAGTGCGGCCAAATTCTCCGCCCCACCAGACCAGCGTGTCTTCAAGCAAACCTCGTGATTTCAGATCAGTCAGCAAGCCCGAAATCGGTTTATCCACGGCAAGTGCGTGTTGTTCATGGCGAGGCAGATTGGAGTGCTGATCCCACTTTGGATTCCCGCCGTCATTGTCGCTGTAATTAACCTGAATATAGCGAACTCCCGATTCTGCCATCTTTCGGGCCAGCAAACATTGGCGCCCGTATTGATCGGTTTCTTTTTCTCCAATACCGTAAATTTTTTGTGTCGCATCAGATTCAGTATTCAAGTCCATCAATTCCGGTGCGGTCATCTGCATGCGGTAAGCGAGTTCAAAGGCATTGAGGTTTGCATTCATGGCATCACTTGATGGACTTTGACCAAGCTGCGTCTCGTTCAGTTTTTGAAGGAGTCGGAATCGCTGCAATTGCTCGGACTGGCTCAATCTTGGATTGATGATATCCTTAATGCCTGCTTCCTGGACTGCTTGCTCCGCTTTTCCGATAGGTGTGCCTTGGTGAATGGCTGGAAGGAAAGCGTTGCCATAATTTTGGGGGCCTCCCATGCGCGCTGTTGGGCAAATTGTCACGAAGGAAGGCATGTTGGCATTTTCTGTTCCCAAACCGTAGCTGATCCAGCTTCCTACCGAAGGTCGAACGGTATTCACTGAACCTGTATGGAGAAAAAGTGTCGAAGGCCCATGTGCGACCCCTTCGGTATGCATGCTGTGAATGAAACAAAGGTCATCCACATGCTTTGCCGTTTCCGGAAACAAACCTGAGACTTGTTTGCCAGTTTGCCCGTGGTTCTGAAACTCCCAGAGGGGTTTCATCATCACCTGTTTGGTTGCTTTACGGAAATTGTTAAACCGATAGCCCATGATGTCTACTTCCTTCATGTGACTTGCCTCCAGGTGAGGTTTAAAGTCGAAGGAATCCACATGACTTGGACCTCCTTGCATGAACAGAAAGATGATCCGTTTGGCACGAGCCGGAATGTACGATGGCAAGGCTGCAAGAGGGTTTTGAGGTGACGAGTTTCCTGCCGTTGATCGGTTGTTTATCCCGGCAAGAGCCAATGAACCAAAACCACATGCAGCACGTTTCAGCAAGGCGCGACGTGATTGCAGGCTCTGCCAACCGGAATGGTTCCCTTCATTAGGTATGGCTTCTGAATTCATGATGTAAGTATCTCTTTAAACTATATCTGTATCCAAAGGTCGAGAATGAATTCTTATCCAATTTCGAATGTCGAGAGGCTCGATTCAGGAGGCTTGAACCCTTGGTAGAATGATTCCAGATCCAATTCTTGTTTTCATCCTCATCAAAGGGTTGTAAGCGAAAACAACTTTCCCAATCCTTCTGCTGTCCGAGCGCAGGCTCCCGCATTTTGACAGCAAGGAGACTCAGAGGGGTGGCATTGTCCAGGGCAAAAGAAAGTGACCTTGCTGTCATCCATGCAAGCCAAGCTTCTTCACGAAGCTCTTCTTGCTGCGGGGCAAGGCGATCTTGAAACCTTGCTTATTGCCGGTCTATGATTTGGTGATGCGGGTGTGGTTTTGTTTCAAAAAACCCAGAAAACTGAGCAGGTAAAGGTTGTTTGCCATGAAAATGACAGCATTTGATGAGTTGAATCTGACAAAAATGATATTTGGAGTTCTGAATCAGAGCATACCAAGTGGTTTTTGGGGGACTATCTCCTCTTTGACGTTTTTGGCTATCCCCGCTTTGTGTTTTGGTTGGCAAAGAGTTCGTCGTTCAGCAAATGCAAGGGTTGTTAAAGTCTCGGTAGCTTCTCAAGTAGCCTGTTTTCTCGTGTCACTTCTCTCCATATGTCGCGATGCGAAATTGTCTCGACGCAGCGCAGTTATTTGCCTGAGCCTGCTGTTTGCAGGTGGGGCTGGATGTGTTTCAGTTCATGGCAATGAAGAAACCAAATTGGATCGACCTCAGGCAGAAACGCAGCTGCCCCAGAATTTCAGATCCTTTGGCAATGAAATATACGCGGGCGCCGAGCCGGATGGTCTTTCGGGTTTTGATGCATTAAGGCAACGGGGTGTTGCGACCATCGTGAGTGTTGATGGCGCAAAGCCCAATCTTCAGCTTGCTCGCAGATTCGGCATGAACTACGTCCACATTCCGATCGGATACGATGGTGTCAATGAAGAACAATCTCGTTCGTTGGTGAGAGTAGCGCGTGAGGCAAAACGTCCGATTTACGTTCATTGCCATCATGGACGGCATCGAGGCCCGACTGCCGCAGCTTTGATCGGCCTTGAGGATGGTGCTGTGACGGTCAATCGGGCTCTGTCACTCATGAACAAGTCAGGCACCAGTAAGGATTATGCAGGTCTATGGGAAAGCATATCAGCATTCGAATCGCCCTCGGATGATGTTCAACTTCCTGTATTATTCGAAACATATCCCTTGGATGACCTTGTTTCGACCATGGCAAAAATGGATCGTATTCTGGATGGTTTGAAGCAATCAGAAGCGATTGGGTGGCAGACGCCGCAACATGATCCTGATCAAAACCCGGCCCAAATGGCTTTGCTGATGCGGGAATGGTTTCATGAACTTGCGCGCAACCCCCGGGAAGGACATGCCGTCAGGATGCTTGAACAATTGCATTATGCTGAGAGGATTTCACGCGATTTGGAAAATGCTCTCAAGGTCGGGAACTCCGATGCCATAACCAGCTCATTTGGGAAATTGAAGCAATCATGCTCTCAATGTCATTCGAGTTATCGTGACCAGTGATCTTGATCTCAAGAGGCTGTGACACTTTCGCGCCCCGCGCCAGCCAAGCTGTTGCTTTTCAGCTCCATCAGCGACCTTCTCTTGCAATCTGGCAGACTGAACTTCAATTTCCGGGCTGTCGTTGCTGTAATGAAGCGCAAGTGGTGCCAACTGATCTTAACCGTTTGACTTGGTATCCGGCAGGGCTTAGGGTGAAACCTCAATGATTGTGTCAGGAGTCAATCTAATTGCCACTGAAAAAGATGTGGTTGAATCAAGGGCCTCGGGAGTCGAGTGGCACTCTCTCCTCAGACCTCTGGAACCTTTTTTGAGTGCCGTCAGCCAGCAGTTGCGACTTCAGGTAGCGGCTTTTGAGCCAGAAATTGCTTCCTTCGCCGAATATGCGTTAACGAATCAGGGTAAACAACTTCGTCCGGCTTTGGTAGGATGCGCTGGTGATGCCGGGTCAGGTTTTTCAGAGGATCTCGTCAAAGCAGCGGTCATCATCGAAATGGTTCATCTTGCTACATTGGTGCATGACGACATCATGGATGGTGCTGACATGCGTCGAAGTCGACCCACTTTGTGCGCTCATTCTGGCAACGAGATTTCCGTCTTGCTGGGAGATTGTCTCTTTGCTCGCGCTCTTGAACTCGCCTCCGAGTTTCCAACGACCGAAGTATGTGCTCGTGTTTCAAGAGCGACACGTAATGTGTGTTCTGGTGAAATCCTGCAAACCCTTCGTTACAAAAATTCCCTTCACAACCGTGAGGATTACCTCAAGACCCTCGAACTCAAAACCGCAGAACTATTCGCACTAAGCTGTGAATTGGGAGGGATGATTGGTGGTTTGAATCGTCGCTCTCAGCTGAAATTGAAACAATTCGGTGTTTCCATGGGTATTGCCTATCAGATTTACGACGACTGTCTCGACATTTTTGGCAATGAAGCCCAAGTGGGGAAGTCCCTTGGCACAGATCTTGCGACCGGCAAGATGACGCTTCCGGCGCTCATCATGTTGGAACAAATGCCTAAATCTGAAAAAAACGAAATTACTTCCAAACTTTTTCAGTGGAATGGTGGTCAAATGAACTGGTTAAAGGACTTGCTGAAGCAGGCGCAGTCCCTTGAGGGGTGTGTTGATGTGATGCAAGGTTATGTCGATAAGTCAAATACAGCACTGATTGATTTAGAGCAAGATGGGCACGGCATCGCCTTGAAGAAGGTTATTTCTTATCTTTCTCAGCAAATATCCTTGTTGACCTACTAGAAACCGAGGTTACAAACTGAAAACGCTGCACAGCCATAGCCCCATGCAGGCGACGATACCCAAGGAACCGCCCGTCAACAGCCAACAGGTGTGGGCAGAGTATGAAGACGTCGATCTGGTCAAGGCTTCTCAGGGTGGAATGTTACCTGCTTTTGATGAATTGATTCAGCGATACCAACAGAGGGTCTACGCGACCGTTTATCACATGACCTCCAGCCACGAGGACGCGGATGACCTGACTCAGGAAAGTTTTATCAAGGCGTACAAGGCTCTCAAACGGTTCAAGGGTGAATCTTCTTTTTACACCTGGATCTATCGTATCGCGGTCAACCGTACAATCAATTTCCTCAAGCAGCGCAAGCGTAAGTCGTATCACATGAGTTTGAATGACATGGATCTGCAAGTTGAAAAGCATGCAGATCTGCTGATGTTCATCTCGGACGACACGCCCAGGCGCGATGTGCGGCTGAATGAGCTGCAGGAGAAAATGAACGAAGCAATGCAGAAACTGTCCGAGACGCACCGGTTAACAGTGACACTGCATGATGT
>JBDQII010000087.1:0-13404 GCA_040264395.1 Verrucomicrobiota bacterium | reverse complement strand
AGGCTGCATCGACCGCATTTCCTCCCTTTGCAAAAACCTGGGCCCCCGCACTAGCCGCGAGTGGTTTTCCTGTAATGGCAATCCAGTGTTGACCATGCAGGATCGGTTTGTGAGGTTTGGATGCTGCGCGTGGACTGACAGGAATAAATAAAAGAACCAGTAAAAGAATGAGGATACATTTACTTTTCAGCAATAAAGCGTTACACACTTGTGATTGAAAAAAAACCGTAACCATGCCCTTATCATGTCGTTTTCTGACGAGGGACCAAGGATATTTTAAAATTCAGAAACGGCAGAACAGAATGCTTCCGCGAGGGCTCACGCCTGTTTCCTGCGGCGCCACCGAGCAACGAACATTCCGTTCGATTTCCATTGATCTGGTTGAACAGTATAACCATGAACAGGCTTCCCAAAATCAAGTTCACATACTTCGGGCACTGCTGGCTTGGTGCCATCCCAGGTCCAGGGCTCCATTTCTGGAAAGGCTTTTTCAAAACGACGCATGACACGCGTCGTTTCCTGCTTGGTCAGCGTGCAGACTGAATACACTAATTTTCCACCGGGTTTCAGGCGTGCGACAGCGGACTCAAGTAACTTGAATTGAAGCTCCATCAACTCTTTCACATCCTCAAAGGTGGTGGTCCAGCGCGCGTTCGGATTCCTCTGCCAGGTTCCCAAACCACTGCAAGGTGCATCCAATAAAATACCGTCAAACGGCTTGCGAAACGGCGGCTTGGATTTCCCGTCCCAGAGTGCCGATTGATAATTGAAAATCTTGGCACGAGCCGCACGACGTTTCAACCGCTGTAATCGCCAGGCAGCTCGATCCGTGGCCCAGACACAGCCTTTTTGCTGAAGTAAATCAGCCAGATGAACCGTCTTGCCCCCCTCACCCGCACACATGTCCCACCAGTTTTCGCCCGGTTCAGGCTGACAGAAGTTACCAACAAATTGGGATGCAAGATCCTGAATCTCAAAGTGACCATGCTGAAAATGGGGCATTTGAAAGAGATCTTCCTTACCGAAATATCGGAATGAGTTGCGCCAGCACCCCTCGCCGGCAGGTTGCAGCTCCTTTTTCATGGCCAGTTCTACACGCTTCCCAGATGCCTTTGGAGCACGCAGCCAAAGCGTAACCGGCCGTTGAATCTGACAAAGCCATTCCCGTGTTACCTTCATTGTTTCAGCGGTCCACTCAGGTACGACCTTTCGAAGCACTTCAGACTTAATCTTCCCGGCGTAGGATAGAAAGTCCGCGTCCAGTTCACGAGCCATGCGCACCTGACGATTTAATGTCCGCTCTGCATCCAGGCAACCTTTCCAGCGAAAATATGTGTAAACACGCTCCACCACGGCCGCTTTATGACGAGGAAGCATTTCCTTCTCGTTCTTCAAGGCTTGCCTCAATAGCTGATCGGCGGGATGCCTGGCATCACATTGCTCAATGATTTCATCGGCCAATGCCGTGATACCGTTTTTTTTGCGTTTGGACATAGTTTGTTAATTTGGTTTTTGCCACCAAAACATACGTTCCAACCCCTTACGATTCGGATAAGACCGCGGCACCCATTCTTTGACTAATCTGAAATCGGTTGAAAATCGATTGAAGACCTCATCTCGCGTCGTGCCAAAAGGCGGTCCGTCTTCATCTGGAATCAAATAATGAACCGCCAGCAGGAATCCACTTGGCTTGATCCAACGTTTCATGGCTTCCAGGTAATCGGGGCGGCGTTCAGGCTTGATGGCACAGTAGAACGTATGTTCGAAGACCCAATCAAAAGGTAACTTCGGAGAATCATCGAGGAAATTCGCAGATTCAAAAGAGCATGCATGCGATTGGTCAATGGCATTGGCGCGCGCACCTTCCACTGCAGTGGGAGCAAGGTCAACCCCTGTGACTTGAAAACCCTTCGCAGCCCAAGCCAGCGCATCGTGACCCATACCGCAACCTGGCACACATACAGAACCCAGATCAAGCCTGTCCTGATCTTGAAGAAAATCCACCAACCCTGGAGACGGCTCCCCCTTGTCCCAAGGAGTATCCTTTTTCTGATAACAATCTTCCCAATGCTCCAAACCGCTCATGCTGGCCACACCATCTGGATTCTCAGCCAAAGATCAAGTTCAATCGGTGTCTTAAGACTTTAGAATCCCGAAAGCTCCGGATTTTCGAGTCATATGGATCAATCTTCATTTTGGAATGCACCCTCGAGGATGCTTCCCAGAAGCGAAGCAATCCGAACATAAGCATCAGTGTGGAAGGAATTGCCGGAGATGAAGAATTATTTATTGCGATTCATGATCCGCCTGGTCGACCTGCAGGCTTGAGCCTGAACTCCGGAGGGCTTGTCGCCTCAATCACTGTCGTCGCTTGTTACGTCTTCGTTGAGACGCTGGAACAGACGTTTGAGATCACGAAACCCACCGATGCTTACCCATACGGACATAAGTGCGAAAATGGATATGGAGAGAAAAAAAAGAATGGTCCAGAGTGTTTCCCACATATTGTTGATCTTTCTTGTAAAAAGGTTCTTTGAGCCAAGTGCTATACGACAGCGGCCTGCGCAGTTTTAGGTTTGTCTGGAAAGATAAGTGATCCAAGAACAAATACCACCATGGTTAGAGCAACAGTGGATAAACCAATTTGATCGGCTGTCATGGTCTGGCGAACCATTTCACCGGTCTCTGCATCCACCACTTTGAGGCCCACAAGCCGTTGGACAGGGTCAAGCCCCAAGACAGCCGTCAATCCGCTTAACAAAGCCATGAACGCGCCGTTTGAGCTGGCTCCTTTCCAGTAGAGACCGCCGACCAATAATGAAAATGCGCCTGTAAAATAAATGGCGCCCGTCACCGACATGTAATCCCAGATATCGTCATTACCCTCGTAAACAAGCCCCCAATATAGAATGTAAAGCCCTATGACCACGATAAGAATGCGGGTCCATTTAATCCGGTTGGCAGTCGAAAATTCCTTGCCCATGATAGGAGCAATCACATCCTGAGTAATGACCGAGCTCCAGCACAGCAGGTAGCTGTCATGGGTGGACATGAAAGCCGCAATCATGGCTGCAGTAATAATGCCAATCAACCCAGCAGGAAGTATCCGACCTAGAAAAATCGGCATGGCATAAAGATTATTCACCTCCGTGACCGAGGGATCTGCAGGAAAAAAGATTGCCTTAAGATCAGGAGCCATGGTCATGATGAAGACAAAGGCGCAGATACCCCAAAAACTGGGAATAAGAAATCGAATCATGAAGGAGACAGAAGACCACATATACTGTCTCTTTACCGCTTGAGGACTTTCCATTGCCAAGGCACGGGCTACGGCGGTGGGCCAGATGGCGCAGCTCACGAGTCCAGCCGTAAAAAACATCCACATGACATAGGAGGCGCCAAAACCACCTCCCTCCGCCAATGGGTTCATGCTGGAAACCCCTTTCAAGGCTTGAACGGTTTCCATGATATGCCCCCACCCCATTTTATTGAGGCAAATCAAAGTAGTAACAACCATTCCGAACGATAAGACGACGAACTGAATGTAGTCTGTGACGACCACCGAAATCATTCCACCAAGCACAGTGTAAATGAGCACAAGAACCAGAAGGACCGTCATGACGGCAGGCAGGGCGCGACTGTCCTGCGACATGCCGGTGATACCTACAATGAACATGGATCCTACTTTGAGGAACAATCCCATGTTCAGAATTCCCCCCAGAGTAAGCATGATCCCACCCAGGATGCGCGTTTTGCGATCGAATCGTTTTTCGTAAAATTCAGGAATGGTCAAGACTTCCATCTCCCTCAATCGGCAAACAATGAATCCGGTCACACCAACGATGAAAGTGACAATCATGGCAGCGAGGGCAATATGGAAAGTTGCAAATCCTTCCTTGAACCCTTTCTGCGCGTTATACATGACCGTGATAAGCCCCATTTCAGTACCGGTCATTGTCGCTACTCCCAACCATGTCCCGATGGCACGGCCAGCCCCGAGATACGTCGTCATGTTACGCACGTATTTTTTAACAAACAGACCGATGACAACGGAAATGGACAGATAGATGACGACAATCACCCAGTCAAAGGAGGTGAAATTGGTACGGCTCAACGCCTGTGTGAATTCAGTTCCCATATTGAAGTTTTTACATCTTCCATGATCTCAGCCAAAAGACCAGCTTGATTTTACGCAACGATAGCACGCAACTGGCTTGCAATGTTTTTTTAACCGTCCGATCGGGCATGAGCGCTTACTTCAAGGCTGCCTATTCCAAATGCCACCTGTCATCAATGGCCTTGAGCGCGCACGTAATTGGAAACACAGGCTTTAAATCCAACGCATCCTTGAGATGCCGGCTTGCCAAAGGGCGTATTGGATATTATAAAAAAGGCACTCCCAATAGTGATGATCACTGACAAGGCAAATAAAACCCTGTGCTCAGGTCAAGCAACCGTACCATTGGCGAAAGCCATGCTGCTGACAGCCATGGCAGGCGGCATGGGATGGGGCATCCGCGGCCAATACGGTCATGAGACCGGAGCTATGATCGCCGGAGTGCTTGTCGCAAGTGTCTTGGTGATGCTTTTCTGCTCGAGATTCAGCACCCTTTCCAGTGCCCGCGCTATTGCCTGGGTGACCATCGCGATTTCATTTGGAGGTTGCATGACCTACGGCCAGACCGTTGGCTTGACCCACGATGAACCTCTGGTAGGAAACACCGAAGCCTTA
This sequence comes from Verrucomicrobiota bacterium, assembly GCA_040264395.1. Classification (GTDB taxonomy): domain Bacteria; phylum Verrucomicrobiota; class Verrucomicrobiia; order Limisphaerales; family AAA164-E04; genus AAA164-E04. The sequence goes on along the minus strand of JBDQII010000087.1, from coordinate 8,672 downwards.
CGCTGGGGCTTGCTGGGACTGTTCATCAAAGGAGGCATCTGGATAGGATTTGCTGGGGTGACCCTCGGCTTAGCACTGGGAGGGCAGCGTTACACAGCGGGTGAATTAGCCATGATGTTCGGTGGCATGATCTTCTTGATGTTTCTGGGTATTTACTTGTTGAACGAACCTTATCAACCCGCAGAAAACTCTCTGCCTCGATTTTACTTTTCAGACCACTGGGATTGGGAACCGGATGTGGAGCTGAAGCCGAGGCGTGAGAAATGGGGAGGGTTACTTTTCGCCTTGGCTGGATTATGGGTTTACGCAGGTGTCATCAAACGAGATGCACTTGCACTTCGAATGGGTATTTGGGGGTTCCTGGGAGGTGGTTTGGGGTTTTCATTGGGACAAAGTATTCAAGCATTTCACGCATGGCATCCTGAATGGTTTGTGGATGGATTTTTAATGAGGATGGATCGGGTCATCAACTGGTGGAACATGATGGAAACATCCTTTGGAGTTATTTTTGGAGCCATTTTGGCCCTGGGACTCTGGGCTAACCGTCATTTGATCAAGACTCCTGAAGCCGAACCGGAGACCACAGAAATCAAAGCCCCATTGGAGTGGGGATTACTGGTGATTTATTTGCTTGCGCTTGCCAGCTGGAGTTTCATTTCCTTTTCCGCGCTGGATCAATTTGCCGATCTGGCCATTACCATGGGATTTCTACCATTTATCGCGGTGAGAGCGGGAAGGTTATGGCCCTTGTGGGTTTGCCTTCCAATCACACTACTCCCGATTGCAGGAAAAACCGTGAATAATCTTGTCTACGATACCAGATTGCTCAGTTGGCCCGCAGGATGGCTATGCTGTCTGATTATTCCTATGACAATCGCTTTTTTTGTAAGCCTTTACTGGTCGGAAAGACCACGACTATTCAGCAGCGGAAATGTTTTTTGCAAATCCATACTGATCATCACAGCCTGGACTTACTTTCTGCTCAATTTCGCATTTTTCCAATTCCCGTGGCCATGGGCTGATTTCCAGTCATGGACCGCAAGGACACCCAACAATCTGATCTTCTCAGTTTGCGTGCTGGGCCTGACTCTGGGGGCTCTCTTCACTCGAAAGGAAAAGGAAATAGAGTTACTGCCTGATTCGGATTGAATCACGCCGCAGACGTTCGACATCTTTCCAAAGAATTGCTTGTCATTAGTGTCTTTCTTCAGCTTAATTTCGATATAAAGATGAAGATCTATATCGACGGTGAGTATTACGATAAGGAGAACGCAAAAATATCCGTTTTTGACCATGGACTCCTCTATGGGGACGGAGTTTTTGAGGGCATTCGAGCATACCACAAGCGCGTCTTCAAATTACAGGAGCATATCGAAAGGCTGTTTTACTCTGCAAAGGCTATTTTACTTGAAATCCCAATGTCGCATGAAGAAATATGTGATGCAGTGGTCGAAACATGCAGGGCAAATCAAATCGAAAATGGTTATATTCGCCTGATTGTGACTCGTGGAGCGGGATCACTGGGACTAAGCCCCGACTCATGCCCTAAACCGGGTGTGATCATTATCGCCAATACCATTCAGCTTTACCCCAGAGAAATCTACGAAAATGGAATGGAAATTATCACCGCAGCCACATCCCGCAATTATGTAAATGCAGTGAATCCAGCCATTAAATCATTGAACTATCTCAACAACATCCTTGCAAAGATAGAAGCGAGCAACGCGGGCTGCGAGGAGGCTATCATGCTCAACAGCGAGGGCTTTGTAGCTGAATGTACGGGAGACAATATATTTATCCTACACAAAGGCACCATATACACACCCCCATTGGCCGCGGGCGCTCTTTATGGAATCACAAGGAATACCGTGATTGATCTCGCCAGAGAGGCAGGGTTCAAAGTTGAGGAAAAAAATCTGACACGTTATGATCTTTTTATTGCCGAGGAGTGCTTTCTGACCGGCAGTGGAGCTGAAATTGTGCCTGTGGTGATGATTGACAAACGAACCATTGGTGCTGGTAAACCGGGCGATGTGACCCGCAAGCTCGAAGAAAAATATCATGCGCTGACCCGTGTCTCAGGCGAGCCAATTTAGCTACCGGCTGATGTGAAAGGTTGGGGATTTCCGATATTAATAGAAATTGGTGAATTGCATTCAGGTATAAGTCATCTTACTTTGAAGAAGTTTAAGTAAGAGGCCTAATTAACACCACTTCTTGTCTGAAATATATGCTTTGTAACGTTTGCAATAAAAATAAAGCCACGGTCCACCTTACCCAGATGCTGGAAGGTGAGATCAAGAAGATGGATATGTGCGAATCATGCGCCCAGAATCAGGGCGTCGATGAACCAGGCATATCTCTGGTCGATTTATTGGTAGGCTTGGGTCCCGCTGAATCGGAAGCCGCTTCCGGTAAATCCAGCGAGCAAAAGCCATCCAAATGCCCAACCTGCGGCTACTCTCAGGCTGATTTTAAAAAATCAGGTCGGCTGGGTTGCTCGGATTGTTATGTAACTTTTGAAGATGGATTGAATCAGATGCTTCGTTCCATGCACAAAGGCCTGAAACACACAGGGAAAACTCCAAAAAACTACCGTAACACCCGCGAGCTGGAGGCCAAATCAAAGAAACTGGAAAAGGAATTGAAAAAGGCCATTGGGGAAGAGCGTTACGAGGATGCTGCTGTGATCAGGGATTCACTGAAAGCGATGGCAGAAACTTTGCAAAACGCTGAAACAGAGACAGCAACCACGTCATGAATCTCAACGACTTCCTGATCCCTACCGGAGATGTCTGTCGAAGACCGGGCCCTTTTGATAGGATTGTTTTGTCGAGCAGGGTACGTCTTGCTCGCAATTTGCAGGATACCCCATTTCCTGGCCGCGCAAACAAGTCGGAGCGCCAGAACCTCCTTCAAACTATGAAACCCGTCATCGAATCACTCAAGTCGATGAAGGAAGGATTTTCAGAAGAACTTTCCAAACTGAAACGTCTGGAAAAGCAAATCCTGGTTGAACGACATCTGATCAGCAGGGAACTTGCTTCAAAAAGTCAGGGAAGTGCGATTGTCCTGAGCGTGGACGAAACTTTTTGTGTGATGATCAACGAGGAAGATCATTTGCGTATGCAGGCAATTCTTCCCGGACTGCAGATCAAGGAAGCATGGAAGTCCATGAATAAAATGGACACCATGCTTGAATCCAAGTTACCCATCGCCTTTTCAAGTGACTTTGGATACCTGACTGCCTGCCCAACTAACTTAGGCACCGGCATTCGGGTTAGCGCCATGCTACATTTACCTGGTTTGGTCATGGCTGAGCACATGCAGCAAACCATCACGGCAGTCAACAAACTTGGTCTGGCGGTCAGAGGTCTTTATGGAGAAGGCACCGAAGCGTTGGGAAATGTGTTTCAAGTCTCCAATCAAATGACTCTCGGAGAATCTGAAATCCAAATTATCGAACGCCTTAACAAGGTGGTGCTGCAGATTATTGAAAACGAGGAGAACGCGCGGGCCAAGCTGCTAGAGACCAAGCCCAAAACGGTATTCAATCAGGTTGGACGGGCATACGGTATCCTGATCAATGCCCACATTATCTCATCCAAAGAGGCTAAAAATCTGCTTTCCCTAGTGAGACTTGGCGTGGATCTTGGATATTTTCCGGATGTCGATGCAGCGGTGATTGATGAGCTGTTTATTGTTACAGAACCAGCCCATATTCAATATGGAGAAGCTAAAGCCAAGTCACCGGAGGAAAGGGATATTATGCGCTCCAACCTACTTCGTGAACGCCTTTCAAATATACCTCGCCCAGTGATGACTGCTCCTAACCTACCCCAGAATACAAGTACCCCCAAGGAAGACAGCGTCGAGGACCAAGAAGAATAATCCTCTTTTGTTTCTAAAGGCAAGGGTGGGGTCTCAGGTTGGGATCGACTACAAATTGTCCAATGCTGATGCCAGGCCGGACAAACCGTCTTCTTCTGAATCAGCGATATTTTTGGGTGCGAGTAGCTGCCGAATATATTCAACCCCGGTCGTAACCGACTTCACCGATTTAGGCAATGTAGCCCCAGCCGCGTTGGCGTGACCTCCCCCCTGAAGTTTGCTGGCTACTTCACGCGCTTTCCCATTGCGACTGCGCAAGCTGACTCCGAATTGGTAAGGAGCTCTTCGTGAGACAGAAATCAACACGTGATCCGACAGCCCGGGCTCCTTGAGGAGCTGATTCATGATCACGTTGTTGTTGCCGATCGACAAGTCGACTACGGAAATACCCGGTGCCAGTTCCTCCAGATGCCGTTTTGCCCAATCCAGACCAATCGGGTCTTCAATCTCTCGCTTGGCCTTCATGACGGTAAGGAGGGGATGATCCAGCAATGTCTCTAATTTTCCTTCGAGCAGTTTGACCAGCGGATGAAAGTGATAGGATTTAACTAATTCGGCATAATCACATGCCAGTTGAAATTCCGGATCGGATTCGAGAAATAAGTCGGCAACGTTTGTCATATGAACGAGCCGCTCCAGTTCAGGATTCCCAAGCCCGTTTGCCACCAGTAATTCATAGCACAGTAAAGCAGCGGATTTTTCGGTTGAAAAAACATACTGGGCTTTCTTTGGTGAGTGCTCGGATGGATGATGATCCACAATCATCCAGTCATCGCGATCGACTCGGGCATCCATGGAAAGATCACACACCCAGGCTGCCCTTTCGGTCATCTGACGATTCTGCCATTGCGGAAGATGATAGGCAGCCAAAGGAATTTCTGTTTCAAATAAATGCTGCGCCAGGCGCTTTAAAAGGCACCCCGCTACCAATCCGTCCAAGTCACTCTCATGCGTCAGTATGATATCAGGCTTCGAAAATCGATCCATGCGCAGGAACCTAACAGCGACTTTTATCGAGACCAATCCAAAACCGATAGATTTTTAATAACAGCGTCCCAAGAATCTCTCATGTATAGAAAGACCGATTTAAACGACAGTCATGGTTTTCACAAAAAGGAGCCAGACTTGAGGTCATTTTTTCATGTTGTAAGATTGTCTCCATGGACAAACGCTACGATCGCACTCAATTGATTTCCTTTGCAACAAAACTGATGCTTGAGGCTGGGATGGAAGCTGAAAAAGCAATGGACGTCGCAAGCATCCTGATGGAAGGCGATCTGATGGGACATACCACACATGGCCTTCAAATGCTGGTTCCATATTTGAAAAGCATGGAATCAGGAGAAATGGCGCTGAGTGGAAACTACTCAGTGATCAAGGATACAGGCAATAACATCGTCATCGAAGGGCATTTTCTACCCGGCCCATGGCTTGTCAAAACAGCCATTGAAAGGGCGGCAACACGCATGCAAGAGCATGGAGTAGTCACGACGGCCATCGCACACAGTCACCACATCGCGTGCTTGCAGGCCTATCTTCCGCTAGCGACATCTCAAGGGTGGATGATCACATTGATGAGTTCAGATCCATCAGTTGCTACGGTGGCGCCTTTCGGGGGAAAGACACCACTGCTCACACCCAACCCAATTGCAGTAGGCATTCCGACTTCCGGAACTCCCATTTTATTCGATTTTTGCACTTCAATCACAAGCAACGGACAATGCATGCGATCCCATAAACAAGGCAATCCCTTGCCGGGAGAATGGATCCAGAATGCTGATGGACAAGCGACGAGTGATCCGGGAGCCCTTTTCACGAGCCCCCCAGGCACCATCTACCCCGTTGGCGGAGCCTCTTATGGACATAAGGGATTTGCATTAGGATTGTGGGTGGAAATGATGACAGCTGCACTCACAGGCCATGGTCGCTCAGAAAGCCCGAAAAAATGGGGTGCCTCCGTTTATATTCAATTGATGGATCCGGCAGCGTTCGGAGGAACCGAAGCTTTCATGAGAGAATCAGATTTTCTGGTCCATGCCAGTCAGGCATCCGAGCCGGTCGCCACGGATGAACCGGTGAGGTTACCCGGCCAAATGGCCTGGAAACGCCGAAAGGATCAGCTCGAAAATGGCATTCGACTTCATCCGGAAATCCTTGGCTCTTTAAAAGCGTGGGCTGAAAAATGGCATATTGAGATGCCTCAATCAAAATAAGCAAGTGTGATGAAAGAAACCCTTAACTCTCACCATACCTCCACAGGCCCTTTGGGCACTGGTATATGCTTTCTCTTTGCAACAGCAGGCTGATCGTCCATGAAACTTGGCTGCATGTATTGAGGTCGATATTGTGGTTTTAGCTTACCATCATTCCCTAGAAACTGCTCTCGCCAGTCCAGATAGTCGGTCAGTATAGACTCAAATTCATCCCTCGTCTCCAACATGACGACACGCTTGTTAAACTGGTTCACAGGGCCAAATCGTTTAGTGTACCAGGGGGCTACTTTGCGGAACATCATGCAGCCCTTGCTTTCGCCGAACACTTCGACCATTAGATCCAGATGACGTCTCATGACTTGAATGCGTTCCTCGAAGGCAGGTTCATCAGGCAGCACCCCTGTTTCCAGATAGTCCAAGGTATGCTTGAAAATCCATGGATGATAGAAGGCACCACGTCCAATAGAAACACCCTGACAACCGGTTCTCTCGAACATGTGCTTGGCAGATTCAGGCGTGGTCACATCGCCATTACCGATCACCGGAATATCTTTGACGGCCTCCACAACCTTGGCGATTCCAGGCAAATTGACCACTCCGCTGAACCCTTGCTCTCGTGTGCGGCCATGCACAAACACCGCAGACACTCCCGCGTCTTCCAATACCTGTGCCAGTCGAGGGGCCGTCAAATTCTGATCATCCCAGCCAAGTCGCATCTTGGCTGTCACAGGGATCTTCAAGGCATTCACCATGGTTCTGACCAAATGAGCGGTTTTATCCAGTTCAGTCATCATCGCCGAACCTCCCCCCACCTTGACCACTTTACGAACAGGGCATCCCATGTTGATATCAACTGAATCCACTCCTTGCTCCTGCAACCAGACTGCCGCATCTCGCATCTCTTCAGGAACGGCTCCAAAAAGCTGAACGGCTAACGGGGTATCTGCTTCGGTGGTCTCGATCAGCTCAAGGGCTTTTCGATTCCGTTCGATCAAGGACCGAGCATTCACAAGGTCAGTGGTGGCAAGATCCAGGCCACCGATCTCACGCGCAGTCAAGCGGAAAGGTAGGTTGGTGTAACCCGCCAATGGCGAAAGAAACAAATTTGATTTAAGATTTAAGGATCCAAACTGCATGCGCTGTATACAGAAACCCACAAAACAGGACTCAATTCAAGACTGGATCACTGGTGACACCCGCCGTCCGGCATACATGACCAATGTCTGTTAAATAAGTATAATAACTTCTCACTGAATAAGGATTTGGAAAATTTCCCTGATTTGACACTTGAAATACATACCGACTCGTGAATAAGGTCCCTCTCCTGCCAAACATATGGCAGCCAAATATGGATGGGCGAATGGCGCAGTGGCTAGCGCAGCTGATTTACACTCAGTAGGTCGGGGGTTCGAGTCCCTCTTCGCCCACCATTCCTTTCTAAACGACTCTACCTCTTGTTGGTAAATGAATTACCAACATGGAAATCACACTCTTTAAGCGGGTCTTATTGCCAAAGATTATAAACCGCTCCGGCAGTTCCTTTTCAATAAAAAGTAACTTTTGTATTATGTTGTATTTGTTACAATTAAGCATGGATCCAGACAAGCAAACCAAGAACCGAAAATCTCTCAAACTTTTCGGCGGAAACAAGCTTCCAAAAGATTGGAACGCAGAAAAAGCGATGAAGCAGATGCGGGAAGTGTCGGGAAACTGGTCTTCGGTGGAAGAGACTTTGATCGCTCTTGGATTTCGCCGTTAGAAAACGTCTAGATCTGAATTCATTCAAGGCAGCCAATCACTGACAGCATACTATAAAATGAGCTCAAAATTATAAGTGGTAAGAACACAGTCATCACGCAACATTAAGCTTATGAAATATCAAACGCTCTTTGCTTTACTGCTTGCTTTCATCTTCACCGGTTGTGGGCCATCGGCGCCAAAAATATCCATACATGAAGCTGTTGAGCGAGGGGATATCAAAACTCTGAAAGAACATCTTGAGTTTGGTAGTGATATCAACGCCAAGAAAGACGGAAGGACATGCTTACATACGGCGGCATGGTTGGGACATACTGAATTAGCCAAGTTACTCATCGCCGGTGGCGCGGAGCTTGACTCAGTGGATGACAAAGGAGTTTTTTCCCCTCTTCATGCAGCCATGGCTGAGGATCATTTTGAGATGGTGGAACTGCTCATCTCCGAGGGTGCAGATGTGAACGTCAGCACCCCCGCCAAGATGACATGCTTGCACTTGGCTGTTTCTGTTGGAGTCTTGGGTGAAATAGGCCACGACTATGCGAAAAACCCAGAGCTACGTGCAAAAAACCTCAACATAGTGAGAGGAGCTCCAAATGTAAGGATAATGGAGCTTCTCATCGCCGCTGGTGCGAACGTCAACGCAAGAAACAAAGAAGACGCTACTCCGCTGCACCTTGCTGCTGTCAATGGCATCGAGGAAGTATGCGAACTGCTCATCTCCAAGGGGGCAGATCTTAAGGCAGTAGCTGTCAATGGCCATACACCTTTGAGTCTCGCCACAGTGCAAGGCAATCGAGAAGTAGTTATTCT
>JBDQII010000086.1:0-13524 GCA_040264395.1 Verrucomicrobiota bacterium | reverse complement strand
CTGCATGGTATCCGGTCCTGCATGACCTGCGATCAGGATGGTTGTGACGGTGATCTTGTTTTTCACAAGCTCATCCAAAAGCGTCTTGGAGGGCGCTCCAGGATCCCCGTCACTGAAAATAATCATGTGTTTGATGTTGGCGTTGGATTCCTGTAGACCTTCAAAAGCCAATTCCATGATATTTTGGAAATCGGGTAAATCCCCCTGATTCATCCCCATGATTTCCCGGCCCATCGCCTGTTTGTTCTTCACCGGAGTCAGAGGGAACAACCACTTCTCAGAGCCATCCCATAGCACAATTCCCAACTCATCCTGTGCTGCCATGGTGTTCATGACCCCAACAGCAACCTGTCTTGCAATTTGATTTCCATTACTGAATTCCATGCCGTGCATGACCATGGCCAACGCACCGTTGGGCAGGACTTTCTTACTGTTCAACTCCATCTCGAGTGGCAATACCGTTTCAAGAGGAGTGCCTCGGTAGCCTCCGGCGGCAAGGGATTGATCGCCGCCAATACAAACCAGCCCCACACCAAAATCGCGAACGGCACTTTGCAGCAAGCGCATTTGATCCATACTGAAATCACCAGCGGCCACATTGCTCAGAAAAATGGAATCAAAGCTCTGGAGTTCGGGTAATGTTTCTGGCAGCTCTGAGGGGGGGCGGATATCGACGTTCAATTGTGAGCTTTCAAGAGCATCAATCAGACTCGCATCCGCACTGAAATTCTCGGAGATAAGTAATAGTCGTGGATCCCCCCTGACGGTGGCGAAACCGATAGCTCGATTGTTTTGTGCGACGGAATCGCCATTGGCTACCAATTGCACATCATAAGTATAAAAGCCTGGTTCGTTCAGTATTTGAGGGATGGTAAAGAGGTTTTTGCCGGGCTTGAGTTGAACATCTTTCTCACCCATCAATTGATCATTGATAAACAACCTGAGGGTAGCTTCTTCAGGTTGATCTGCTGTAGCGAAAATCTTGGCATCAAAGGAGCTGCCGCTCTTGACAAGCGAAGGCAGACCGATGCGTTGAATGGAGACATCCTGCCCTCGCTGGGCCCCCATTGGGTAAACATCTACCGTGACTCCCAGCGGAACGGCACTTCTGAGCGCCGGTAAAGATTCCCCAAGGTTTTCGTTGCCATCAGAAAGCAACACAATGCGTTTTTGACCATTCTCAGGAAAGGCAGCGGTCGCCAGTCGGATGGCTGATCCAATGTCGGTGCGTGAGCTGTCGATGACAGACTGCACCGCAGGAAGCTCATTACGTTTCAATACTGGTAGTTCCAGAGCGGCCTCACTTCCAAATACCACCACGCCAGCCTGATCAACACTTTCTTTCAGATTGAGTGTCTTTTGAACGTATTGAAGGGCTTCCTCTTTCTGGGTGGGGGCGATGCTTTCTGACCGATCCAACAGGTAAATCAAATTCATGCCTTCCAGTGGGCGCAGCCATTGAAGACCTGCCACGGCAAGGATGATACAGGCGGTGATCAGAATTCTCAGGAAAAGTGCGGAACCTCGACGCCAAGGTCCAATCTGAACGTCTGAATGATGAGCCCAGTATGCAATCCATGGCAGCGCCACCAAAGCGCAAGCGAGAAACCATGGATGTGTGAACTGAAAACTCATTCCTCAGATTGATATGTCAGGGCGATGGATTTCCGTCTTATTAGCTTCTGGACACGGTGGTTGGCGGAATCTGCCACGTATAAATCACCTTTTGAATCCATTGCGATGGACCATGGGTTGTTGAATTCTCCAGGTGCATTGCCCGGCTCTCCCACCACTTCCATGGTTTTGTAATGACGGTCAAATACTTGTATCCTGCTGTTGCCGAATTCGCAAACAAAGAGAAGCCCCTCTCTGTCGATGGCCAGATCATACGGATAGCTCATTTGATCCGAGCCTTTTCCCGGTGATCCAAATGTATGAATCCAATTTCCCTCCGCATCAAGGATCTGAATGCGATGGTTGCAAGAGTCAGCTACAAAAATTTGGTCCTGAAGGTTTGTCACCAATCCTTCGGGACGGTTGAATTGAGCGTTTTTGTTCCCTGCCTCACCGATTGCCCCCAGAAATATTGAACCGTCAGGACTAAAGCGCTGAACTCGTTCGACGGTTTGGTATTCGCTTATGACCAGAGTTCCGTTCCTCAAGGTGGTTATTGCACGTGGAAATGTCAGTGACCCTTCATCTGATCCTTTGGTGCCCCATTGGCGAACGAGTTGTCCATCTGGCGAGAAATGGTTGACGCGTGCGTAATGCGGTTCAACGACCACAATATTACCATCTGTATCCACGCACATGCCTTTCGGGCGACCACGTTCCAGTTCGGGCATCTGCCATTGGAGCATATACTGTCCATCAGGATTAAATTTTTGAACGCGACCCGTCATATCCACCACATAAAGAAAGTCGTTGGCATCGACCGTCAAGGATCTTGGTTTGATGAAAAAACCAGGGCTGCGGCCCTGAGTGCCGATGACAACGACTGTTTCAAATATTCTGGAATCCAATGTGGCTTCCGTGGCTGTATCTTTTGAGATTGGAGCATTACAACTGGATGTCATCAGGCAGAGAAGCCCGCCGGTCGTCAGGGAAGGGAGCAACGAATGATGATACTGTTTTGTACTGATCTTTTTGATCAGCCTACATAACTGCCAGATGATATACGGTGTGACAGCAGAAAACATCATGAGAAGGGTGAGGCCGTTGACCTGAGCGTTATGTCCGTAGTGCAGTAAATTAAAAATTCTCAACGCCAGTGTTTCCGCCCCCGGCGGAATGACAAAGATCAAAGTATCCGCATCCCACAAGCTCAATAAAAAGACCACATACCAACTTGCGCCGAGGACCCATCCTGTCTGAGGTAATTGAATCAGGCGGAACCTTTGGAGTGATGACGGGACATCCATCTCTCCAGCGTCCCTGAGGTCTTTATCCAGAATTTGCTGCGCCAACCTGGCCCCAAGCCATCCCATGACTCCGTAGCGGAGTGTCAGTGCGGTGACGGCAAGGATCCAGTGGGATCCCTTCAATGGAAACCATGCCTGCTGTGAAAGGCTCAGAAATGAGGCGCCCCATACGCATCCGGGTAGCAGGAAGAATATCCAGAGTAATTTGCTCAATCGCCAGCGAGAAGTCAGCATGCCAAGTGTGAGGCTGAGTGTTGCAGTTATCAGTCCAAATCCCAGACTATGGAGCAGGGCGGATTGCCCAGCCGCCGCTGCTGTTGAAAGCTCTTGCCAAGTTCTTGTCGAAATGACAAGGCTCAGACACGGCAGGATGGTTGAAATCAAAAACCAAAGGACGGTCCAGCATTGCAGGAAAATGACCAAGCAAGGATGAAAAAAAGGTTTTAGCGTTTGCGTGCGGTTGCTTACTGGGGCAGATGGCCAGGGAACATCGTGTTTGCGTATTATCAACAGGAAAAGCGCAGAGCCTGTAACAATCCAAAATAGACTGCCTTGGATTTCCTGCCACTCCAGAGTGGCACTGAAACTGATGAACAAATCAGATGTCCACGTCCTTACCTGAAGCAGTGAGGGTATGTTAAATTGATTGAGTGTCAAAACAACCACGATACTCATGCTCACAAGCAGTGCAGGGCGGGCTGCAGGCCAAAGCAGATGACGACATAATTGAATATTTCTCAGCCCTGAATCGACTTCGAATATTTGGTGATTGATTCTTTGCAAACTGCCAAGGGCGGACAGGAAAGGCACAGGCCAGAATAAAAGAGTCGTGACCCAAATGGCTCCCGTCAGCGAGTAGAGATTCCAATCCATCCATGGACGCAAAATGCCAGTTTCCCCGAATAATCCAAGCCACCAGGAAAGGATCATCATTTGTGGGAGAACGAGGTGCAGTATGGACAAGATGACCAACCCCCGCCTGAATTGGCTTGACCCCATCAATGCTCCCAGAGCAGCTATGGATCCAGTCAACGTTGCCATGATTCCAACGCATGCCATAAGTGTGATGGTGTTGATGAGTAGCTGAAAATTCATTTCATCTGAGAAAGGTGTCTCTCAGGAAAGAGAAACTTTCTTTTTCTTCAGCCAGGATTTCAGGCCAGAGGATGGACTGAAAAGCGTTTTCCTCAGGTGGAAGTTTGGCGCTGATCAGAGCGGAATTTTCCACCAAAACAGCAAGTATTTCCTCCTGTTGCACGTAATTAATAAATGACATGGCTCCCTCTGAATGAGGTGCATCCTTGACCATGGCTACTGTGTTGGGTATGGCGCAGAGTTCATTCTCCAATGGAATCGATGCCAGCGGCAAATGTTGGCTCAAGCCGACGGCCAGATCGTCCGAATCGGTCAAACCCAGTAAAGCCTCGCCCGCACCCACAAGCCGAACCACCATGGAATTGCCATCTACAATTTTGGTTTTATTGGCGACCAAACCTTCACACCAGGGTTCCCATATCTCCGAACCCCATGCTTCCTTCAAGGCAAGCATATGTGTTGCAGTCGTTCCAAAAAGTGGATACGCCATGGCTACCTTGTTTTCCCATTTCTTTGAGATCAGATCCTTGATGGATTTTGGGGCTTCGCTGAGCTCGATGCGGTTTGTGTTAATAATCAATACGCGCGAGCGGTAGCCGAATTCCTCGAAATCAACTACTACACCCGTCAGTGAGAGCTTCCTTGCCGCCATGGCTTCATTACTCCAAAAAACATCACAAACGGGTTGAGCTTGCTCTGCCATTAAACGTTTGATGAGGCCCATCGTTTTTACGGATTCATTATCGAAAACGGCTTTGACCTCAATCCCTGTGTCTGCGGTGAACTTTTTGAAAATCTTTTCGGCGTATACCTGATCCTGCGAGGTGTAAACAACAATGAAGTTTTGTTTCAACGGCATGGTCGTGGGGCCACAGCCAATAGCCAGAATCAAGCAGAATAATAAAACGCCACCAGTCATATGAACCCAGCCTTCTGAACGCATTAAAACACCCACTTTCCACATGATGTCTCTCGGCAGGAATTCTTTTTTAGTCATTCGCATCTCAGGCCGTCCTTTTATGGTAATACCACCATTCCAACATCAAGACAATCAATGCAGCAAGAACCAGCCATCGCCATATTTCCAGATCCGCTCGTTTTTGCCCCGTCCTTGTCACTTGACTGTAGCCGCCAAGATTCAGCTCTTCCCTTGGGCCGTTGTCACTTTCAGATGCATCGGCGAGATTGGATGCAAAAACGACTTCGGTGCTGCTGTTCTGAAGACGGTAAATTCCTTGCCTCAAAGTGTCCGCAAAGATGACCTGACGGCTTCCAGGATTTGTTATCACGCTTGTTTTTTGCCCATCGGGCAAAAGCATAACTGGGTTGGGATCGGTTTCCTCGAGTGTTGCGATCATTGCATCTCCTGTCCGAACATTCACCGTAGATGCCTGGCTTGTCATGGGATTGAGCCATTCGACTGCGTTTGCGATAAAAATCGGGAATGAAATTCTCAGCGGCCAGGTGGATTGAAGCGTGTCAAACCCCACCCAAACCATTCTCTGACCTTCCTTTTCTCCTGCAAGGATCAGCGGTGTACGAGTGGACTCCACAACTGACATGGCCCAGTTCGGAGTCTTGACCTCCAAAGTTTCGGCGATCTGGACGTCATCCAGCTGAACAAAACGTAAGAGTGGATGAGCCGCTTTCCAGTCGACGATAACAGGCGATTCTACTGTGTTTGCGCTTTCGATCCAATTGGTATGCGTGACATGCATGGCAAGCGTGTTTACAGCCGGCCAGGCCAAAGGGGTGATCTGATCCAAAACAACCAAATCCACATCAGGCGAAGCGTCTGTTAACTGATCTACTGCAGCCAACTCGATGTTGCCAATTGAATTCAACGCTTTTTCAAGGAATCGATTGCCACGAGTTACCAATAATATTCGTGCAGGTTTTGGGAGGAGGCTGACCACAGAGGCTTGATTATCTACGGCAAGATCATCATCACTGTTCAGCTTGAGAGAAAAGACACCGTTTTCGCTTTGAGGTGCAATAAATACCTGCGAGTCGGTGGATCCGGGTTCCAGTTCCAGAGGTCGAGCTTCAATGGTCTGGTCATTCCATTGAAGTTCGACAATGAGATCCGCACGTTTGGTGGAATAATTCACAACACCCGCAAAAATGGCTCGGGTCGTTTCGTCGTCAGGATTGGGCCTGACATCCAGTGAGACGATGCCGACATTGTCAGATCGTGTTCCTATCGGATGATAATTGATGTTGAGGTCGGTGGGTTCAAATTTGTTTAAATCGGATGCAGCACCATCACTGAAAAGATGGATCTCGGCCAGCTTTTGACCTTCAACCAAGGTCCGTGCCAGCTTGAATGCATCCAGCAGATAGGTTGAAGTGTCGGAGGCCTCAATGTTTTTGAGCGCTCGTTGCAATTTATTTTTCTCCGAGGTGGCTGATTGGAGTACGCGCGTTTGTCGTCCTGCTGCCAATATCATCATTTGATCCGTATCAGATAACGTATCAATAAGGTCCCCCGCCTCACGAATGGCTGCATCCATTCGGGTCGGGGAAACATCGGTTGATTGCATTGATGCTGAGGTGTCCATGATGACTACCAATAGGCCACCTTCCGAGACATTGCCCGAAAAATAAGGGCGGGCCATTGCGAGAATGGCGAGAGCAAGTATCAATAGCTGGAAAATAAGCAGCCAGTGATGTCTCAACTTCTGAAAAGGAGCGCTTGCCTGTGTTTCAGCCAGGAATTTTCTCCAGAGCATTGAACTCGCAACGACCTGTACTTTGCGTCGCCGCTTGAGCAAATAGAAGGCCACCACAATCGGGAGTGTCACCGCCAACCAGAATGCGTATGGACTGAGGAAATTCATATCAGCTGGATCCTATTTCCATAACATGGCTTTTCTCAGGTCGCTCAGCAACAATTGATCGAGGTCAGTATCGCTGGGTGCAAGGTTGAATCCAATAGCCCGCTTACGGCAGAAATTTTTGAACTTTGCAAGGAAGGCGTTGACCGTTTTCTGATAAGCTTTGAGTCTGTATTTGCCAAAGGTAACTTCCTGAACCATTCCCGACTCGCTGTCCACCACTTTCAGGTCGCCGTAAACATTGGGTTCCAATTCTTCTCGGGAAAGCACCAATATGACGTGGACCTGAAATCCGCGGCCTAGCAGTGCTTTCAATCCCTCTTCATAGCCTTCAGGGTCCATGAAGTCACTTATTACAATGGCTACACCACTCTGTTTTGCCAGAAGTGTGCTTCGCTTCAAGGATTCGTTGAGCAAGCAAGATCCTCCAGCCTGAATTTGCTGCAGATGACGGAAAAACGGCAGGGCTGATTTTTTGCCCCTGACATTGCGTAGAGATTCTCTCAATGGCTTTTCGTCATGGCTGTCTGGGAAGATGTCCACAGTGACTCGATCAAACCCACATAATGCCACGTAGCCCATGGAAGCTGCAACCTGCCGGGCAAAGTCAAATTTTACCGGCTTGCCAAAGGTCATCGATTCACTGGCATCAAGAAAAATGGATACAGGCAGTTCTCGTTCCTCTTCGTACAGCTTCAGGAAAAGTTTATCAAGACGTCCAAAGAGATTCCAGTCGAGGTAACGTAGATCATCCCCGGCTGCATAATTCCGATGGTCTGCAAATTCGACAGATTGTCCACGAGCCTTGCTCCTTCGCTCTCCTTTCAGTGAACTGCGAACACGACGCCTTGCCAACAGCTCCAACCGCTCGAGTCTCCGAAGCAACTGATTCTGGATCAAGGGACCGGCCATACGCCCGAATATACCAAACGGTTCATTGCCGGTATGCAATCATTTCTTTTCAGGAAACGAATTCCAGTTCCTGCCGATGAGGGATCAACCCTTTCTCAAACGCTCTGCCAAGGAATCGTCTGATGGTCTCGCGTCCCTTGTCCCCGTAGTCCAAAGTCCAGTCGTTGACATACATGCCTACGAAACGATCTGCGAGTTCCATGCCCATATCGCGTGCGTATTGCAAGGCGTGCGCCACTGCTTCGGGGCGATGATTCAGGCTGAACTGGATGCTTTCCGTGAGTAGGTCGGAAATCATTTTGCGTTCTTCGGGAACGAACCGTTTGTGGATGACATTTCCTCCCAGCGGCAACGGTAAACCCTCGTTTTCACGTCCCCACCATACTCCCAGGTCCTCACATAATTTTAATCCCTGATCTTCGTAGGTTAATTGTCCTTCATGAATGATCAATCCCACATCAGCTTCCCCCCTATTGACCGTTTCAAAGATTTTGTCAAAGGGGACGACCTTGTAATTCAGCTTAGTTGCGGGTGTGTCAAGCCACAGTTGAAGCGCCAGAAAAGCGCTTGTCATCTCACCGGGAACCGCAATGGTCGCTTTGGCAATTTCATTGGACGACATAACCTTTTTTGCCACCAGCATGGGCCCGTATCCATCACCCATGGATGCGCCGCTGGGTAAAAGCGCATATTTATCACTGACGTAGGCGTAGGCGTGAATGCTGATGGCGCTGACATCAAGTTCGCCTCGTGTCGCTCTTTCGTTTAATGTCTGGATGTCTTGCAGGATATGCTCAAATGACAGGCCTTGCGCGGGGATTAATCCCTTGGCAAGGGCGTAGAACATAAAGGCGTCGTCCGGATCCGGCGAATGTCCCAAAGTTATATTACGAGTGCTCATTGACTTTATTCTGCGGACTGAATCTACCAATCACAGCCCGCACAGCATCAATCTGTCTCATGCAGCCTTGGGGGTCAAGGCATGGGTTTGTTCTTTAATGCTTCTTCTTTTTCACAAGAGTTAATGATAAGACCGTTTGTGGTGCCTGTTTAGACATGCCAGAGGATTTGCTCTGCCTCGCCTTCAAGGTTCAGGTGTTCTGCAGCAGTCATTCCGCAGCTTAAAGAATGGTCTTCTCAGCTCATGAGAGGTCAGTGATCATGATTGAACCACGAAACGCATTGGCATTTTCACTGCTGGAGGGGTATTCGTGTTCGCAAAATGCATTCATCTTTTTATGATTCCAGCAATCTCAAGCTCTTTCTATCTGATGGAGAGTGCCTTCAGGCTATTTTTACTCATGCCATCGAACATGTTGATCTGGAACATCCTCGAGATGCAACCTTTGTCGCTTGCAGCCTGATGATGCCATATCATTCGCTGAATACCGACCCGAACAGGCGCATTTGTCATCTGTAACGGTCTTATAAACGGTCAGCGAGGTGGGGAGTCGCAAGAGGAGTGAACTCCTGTCTAGGGCGATAAAAGAAACTTATTCAAGATGTTTCATGATCATGAAATCAATCGGATGATCATGCTTCAATGCCTTCTATTCAGTTGAGGTAAGTTTTTTGAATACTCATGAAGAATTAACACATCGACAGCTGTGAGTCCCGGCAGTTACCTTCTGGGGCAAATGACATCCTTATTGAAATCCACCCCGCATGAAGCCACGCCATAAACTCGCCGAATCCAAAACTCCTTCTGGAAACACCATCGGACTCTACGAACAGGATGGTGCTTATTCGATTAATATCGGAGGTCAGGAGCTCATGCACTCAAGAGCCAACGCTTCGGAGTGCCTGCTGGGATCGTTGGGCATGGCACGACTGAAAAAACAGGTGGCCTCGCGTGTGCTCATTGGTGGGCTTGGATTGGGGTTCACGCTCAGTAATGTGCTGAAGGTTGCGGAGCCCCAGTCACGAGTCGAAGTCGTCGAACTTTTTTCAGAGGTCATCGAATGGAATCGAACCCACCTTCAGGCTTTGAATGGGAGTTTGCTCGATGATCCGCGCGTTCTGATTAATGTGGCGGATGTGGTCTCAGTGATTCGTAAGGCTCAACCTGAATCTTATGATGTGATTCTGTTGGATGTAGACAATGGACCCGTTGCGATGGTCGATAAAAATAATCGGTTTCTGTATTCAAAGTCAGGGCTTAATACGATTCGACACATACTCCGACCAGACGGGCGCGTGGTTTTCTGGTCGGCAGGGCCTGATGTCCATTTTGAGAGGCGTCTACAAAAGGCAGGTTTTCAGGTTAAGGCTGAGCCCGCCAAACGTTATCTCAGTGCCAAGCGAGCGGCTTGTATGCTTTATGTGGCTGATCAACCATCGGATTCCTGCGTCAACGGCGAATGAGAATTAACTGTTGACGCTCCGAGCTTCTATCCATATGTGTGACTTTGGTTATCATGCGCAAAGTTACCATTTACATAACGATCGTAATTCAAGCATTACTGGCTTCTTTTCCCGTTCAAAGTCAGGATCTAAGTATTTCATCTGAAGCACATCGTCAAGTTACACTGTCTGTCAAAGCCGCTCCTCAAATGGGTTATCGTATTGAGAAATCGGTAGACTTGGAAGAGTGGCATGGCGTTTCCGATCACTGGGCAGATACTCGTTCTTTGACTTTGACGGTAGAACCTGGAGATGAGGCATTCTTTCGCCTGAACCTATGGGAATTGCCATACGATCCTGTCAAGATCGCACTGATAGGAGACTCTACCATTGTCGACTTTGCTTTTTTTGATGGGCGTTTTGGAGGGTGGGGAGACGCATTTCATTCTTATTTCGGTCTTGATGTACGGATTGCAAACATTGCTGTCGCAGGGCAGAGCACCAAGACCTATCTCAATTCGCAATGGCAGGTCAGCAAGCTCAAGAATGTGCGTCCTGAATTTGTATTGCTGCAATTTGGCATGATCGATGAGCACTCCTCAGAGCCGGATAAACGCACGACCATGGAACAATACGAGTCGAACCTGGAAGAACTTATCAACTTGATTCGCGGCTTTGGAGGATCACCCCTTTTAGTGTCTCCAGTCACCAAGAGGGAATTTGGATCTGATGGGAAGGTGATACCCTGGCTCGATGAACGAAGCGAAACCATGCGCAAGGTTGCCGAGCGACATCAGTGTCACTTCATAAACCTCAACCAGATGAGCAAGGATTTGTTCAATGATCTCGGAGATGCCGACAGTGCGCATCTTACCACGGACGATAAACTTCACTTTTTTTCGGAAGGTGCCGATATGCTCGCTGGACTCGTCGCAGAAAAAATGCCTTCTTTCCTCAAGCCTTACCTCAATCCCGACAAAGTTGCAGGACGATGACCTTCAATATTGCGAAGGAGTTCATTCTCCAGATCAATATGATACGAGCGCAACTAAAACCTTGAGCCACGATTTGCCCCGATATCAATTTACAAACTGCTGTTAAGTAACGGAGAGAACCTTGAATTCGTAGCAAATTAGCCTTCCTGTCGGATCTCTGGATTTCAAATTTGTGAGATCCTCAATTGCTAGGAAAAAATCCTCGGTTTCTTTTTTGCTAGCCTTATTCGAGATGTCGTTTTCAAAGATTGGTAACTATTCTCGAAAAACCTGCTTCCAACGATTTGAGTTCGCAGGCAGGTGAAACAATACAGGAGGAAGGGATGTATGCGTGAAACACTTTCAAGTGTTTCTTTTATCATTGAGTTTGATCTAGTATTATGAACCTGAACCGCAACGCTCAGATCACATTATAAAAATAGAAATATTTTGTAATTTTGAGCAAATGTATATTATGAAAGACTACCTTCAAATCTCCACGATATCTATTCTATGAAATCATCATCCAAAAAACATACCTATTTCATGATCGGTTCGATCGTTGCAGCATTTGCTTTCTCCTGGATGGCGCCCGAAATGGCCAAACATACCAAAGTGGGGGGTGAAATTTTCCTGCGTTGTCTGATGATGGTGGTGGTTCCTCTGGTCATGACCAGTGTGATGAGTGGGATTCTTGGGCTGGGGGATGTCAGGAAACTTGGAAAACCAGGCGGAGCTGCAGTTTTGTTCTATGTAACGACAACCGTCCTTGCAGTTTTG
The DNA here is from genome assembly GCA_040264395.1 of Verrucomicrobiota bacterium. GTDB lineage: Bacteria > Verrucomicrobiota > Verrucomicrobiia > Limisphaerales > AAA164-E04 > AAA164-E04. The sequence continues at coordinate 1,662 of JBDQII010000086.1, read as the reverse complement.
ACCGGTGTCTTGATGTTCAACCTTATCCAGCCAGGGCAAGGGGTTATTCCGGATTTAGGAGCTCTGGAACATGGTTCACATGCCGAACAAATGGCAGTGGTTGAAGAGACGAGCCAGCAAAAAAAAGGCATGGCAGATATTTTTGAAAACCTGCTACTGATGCTCTTTACCAAAAATTTACTTCAATCCATGGTTGAGATTGAACTGCTGCCCCTGATTATCTTCAGTATTATTTTTGCGGGTATGTTAACGACACTGGGGAAGCGTATCAAGGTGGTTTCCGATCTGGTTCTTGCATCCAACGATGCTTTGCTGAATTTCGTCATGCTGCTCATGAAATTTGCCCCGCTTGGGATCTTCTGTCTTGTAGCATCCAATTTTGGTGAAGCATTTGCTGAAGGTACTTTTGTGTCGACGATCAAAAATCTTGCTTCTTATATGATCGTTGTACTGGGCGGGTTGTTTTTTCATTTTGGAGTGACACTTCCTCTGTTTTTGTGGTTCAGGACGAGACGGAACCCTTATCGATTCATGGCGCACATGAGCGATGCCTTATTGACCGCCTTTTCAACAGCAAGCTCCTCTGCCACACTTCCTGTAACGATGGAATGTGCCGAAAAAAAGGCAAAAATCACAAGGAAATCGATTGATTTTGTCTTACCTCTGGGGGCTACCATCAATATGGACGGTACAGCCCTTTACGAAGCGGCAGCTGCTCTTTTCATAGCGAATCTTTATGCGGTGACACCTGAGGCGCAGGCAGTCGGATTTGAATTAACCATGACTACTCAGGTAGTGATTGCAGTGACGGCAACCATGGCAGCTATTGGTGCTGCCGGTATTCCTGAAGCTGGATTGGTGACCATGGCCATTGTCCTGGGAGCTGTGGGTTTACCTGTTGAATATATGGCAATCATATTGCCTGTAGATTGGTTCCTCGATCGCTTTCGTACCATGATCAATGCTTTTGGAGATTCAGTGGGTGCAGCAATTGTGGATGAAGTGTTCATCGTCGGAAAGCAGAAAGCCTGAGTGGACAAGTTCCGTGAAAGGGTGTCGTTAAATTGATGTTTATGACCAATTTCCTTTTGACGATGATGCAGCAACTTCAAAGCCCTCAGCAATTCTTCAGAAAAAGAAAATAATGATGATGCAGTCCAAATTCAAGTGGTTGATGGCTTCCATCCTGGTTGTCTCCATACTTATTTTTTATGTAACCAGGGATGTCATACCCAATAAATTGACCTTATCAACTGGCCAGCCCGGAGGCTTTTACCACCAGGTGGGAACCGAATTGAAGCATGCTTGGGAAAAGCAGACTCAACAACGACTTGAATTATTGACGAGCTCCGGGAGTCAGGAGAATTTTACTGCACTCAAGGAAGCAAAAGCAGATTTTGCGCTCATTCAAGGTGGCGTTGTCGATTTGGATGGGTTGAACATTATAGCTCCCTTATCTACGGATCTCATTCATGTTATCGTTAGGAAAGAATCCTCCATCAGAGCGATAAGTGACCTAAAGGGGAAAGGTATACTCATAGGGATGTCAGGCTCGGGTATGGCCGCCAGTGCATTAAAAATACTTCAATTTCATGGACTGGATGAAAACAACACAAATCTTAAAAATGCCTACTTCACTGGGCTCGATGGAAATCAAAATAT
>JBDQII010000085.1:0-13563 GCA_040264395.1 Verrucomicrobiota bacterium | reverse complement strand
GTGTTTAGGCATATCTCTTCGAACGCGTTTTTTATCGTTTTTTTTGCCTCTACCCCAGCCCTTGCCCTGAGCCTTGGGAGTGTTGCGCATTTTCTCACGTTCTCCCGCATCAAGAAACCCATCGCCATCAGTGTCATATTGGGCCACAAGAATTTTGTGTTGCTTACGGTAAAACTCACCTGGGTCACCCATGATTTCTGATGCCAATATTATGGAGGATAAGTAAAGAGCGCAGGTTAGGTAGGATGCTTTCATTTTAATGCTGATTGAGTTTTTGAGTGCTTTATTCAACAGATTCAGATTGTTCTAAAGGAGATGGAGCGTTCCGCCATTGCTTAGTAACCGCCCACAAATTTCTGGGGCTAAGAGATTGTCCGTATTTAAGAAGTCGAACGCTACCGTCTACAAATGCAAAGTTCGAGCCACCGCTTTCGGATTGATCACCAGATGCGTTATGCTTGTTTTGATCAATGGCTTCTACATCATTACCTTCCCCCTGGTAAAAGTCCATGTGCACATCCTCCCTGTCCTTCTTCTTTTCACCAAACATGATCGTTTCAGAGGGGTTCTGGATGGAGACCAGTTTCATGTTTTGAGATCCTCTCCATTCCTTGAATTCTTCAAATTCTGGTTTGGAAAGTGTCACAGCAAAATAATCATTGAAGCCGTTTATCAAATAGCTGCGCTGTGCTTTGGGGCCATCGGTAGGACAACGGATGAGGTTTTTGTCACTGTAATAGGGTTGCAGTGCATTCATCCAGTTTGGGCCGAAGGATATGCGCGGTGGTATCTGATCATCATGATCGTCGGCATACATTTGAAGTGCCAGCATAAGTTGCCTCAAATTACTGGCACATTGGATTTGCTTGGCATTTCCCTTGGCCTTAGATAGGGCAGGCAGGAGCATCCCCGCTAGGATGCCTATGATTCCAATCACGACAAGCAATTCAGTCAATGTAAAAGCTCTTGCTTGAGCTATTCGCTTTTTAGGGTTCATGCACAAACGCCTTGTGTGATTTTGAGTTGAGGATCAGGGTAAGGTAAAAACGAGCGCCTTACCAGCTTCCTGACAAAATTCCCGCTTTTTCTGCAAACCCAGGGTGAATGCGGTAGGGTTGCCTTTTAAAGGACCCGTTTTTTCAAATCAGTTCCCTGAGAAAACTCATCAAGTCATCTCGAATATCGTCACGCTCCAAACCCATGAGAAGGTTACTTTTGATGAATTCCAATTTATTGCCAATATCAAGACGTGAGCCCTCAAATTCAAATCCAAACATGCGTTCTTCAGCTGCAAGTGCATTGAGCGCATCCGTGATCTGAATTTCTCCTCCGAATCCAGGGGCAGTATTTTCAAGGAATTCAAATATTTTGGGTGTGACAATGTAGCGTGCCGATACCGCCAGATTACTGGGCGCTTTATCTGGAGAAGGTTTTTCAACCAGATGATCAATTTCAATGGTCCCTTCGCCTATTTCCTTACCTGAAACAACGCCATACTGACTGATCATGGAACGGGGCATTTTTCTGAGGGCAATGACTGATCCACCATGGATGTCATGAATCCTTACCATCGATTGCAGTGCCGATTGCTCGGATTTGGATCGGATGATTGTATCCCCCAAGAGAATAGCTACGGGATCTTGCCCAGCAAATTCTTTTGCACAAAGCACCGCATCACCAAGCCCTTTCATTTCACGTTGGTTTGCATATTGAATGCGCGCCAATCCAGACAAGGCTTGAATAGATGCCAATGCATCTGTCTTACCTTTCTTATCGAGTAACGCCTCGAGTTCAGCATGCGTTCTGAAGTGATCCTTGATGGCATCTTTACCCGAACTGACAACGATTAATATCTCTTCAATACCTGCCTCAACAGCTTCTTCCACCACATATTGGATCGTGGGTTTGTCAACCACTGGAATCATCTCTTTGGGGATGGATTTGGAAGCAGGTAAAAACCTGGTGCCAAATCCAGCTGCTGGAATGACTGCTTTTTTTATCAAAGTGTTTCCTCCTCGTTGAATGAGGGCTTCAGCACATTGATCCCCCGTTTCTGGAGGTGTTTTTTCAGTTTGGCATAATCTGAATCTTTTCGATATATCCCAACGATAGCACCACCCGAACCTGCAAATTTCGCACTTGCACCGGCTTCTCTTGCCAATTCCACCATTTCCCGATGCTCGGGTTTCATTTGGATTTTTAGTTTTTCATAGAGTTTTTGGCGTTGATCAAAGTTGGCGTTGATACATTTGAACAGCGTATTGGTATCTCCTTCTTCCAGTGCCTTCCTTGCTGTAAGGGTCAGGTCCGCCCAGAAAGCCATGGCCTCGTGAGCATCCTTATTTCCTTCGTCGTATTTATATCTGAGCCTGTTATGGGAAATTTCAGTGCCTTCGGATAAATCAGCACGGTAAGCAATGTAAAAATTCGGCATGGTTTTGACCTTGATCGTTTCATAAAGACCATGTTGATCGCGCTCCATTCGCTTCTTGTCAAAATCCATAAAAACCAAATTGTCATATACCTGAACGACGCGATCCTGCAATCCGGCAGGAATCTTCAGTTCATGCGTTTCAACTTCTTGAATGAGATTAGGCAAAATTTGATTCTCAATCTCAACTTCATAGAAATCCATCAGGGCTCTGAAAGTAGCAGTAATGATCGCGCTTGACCCAGCTAATCCAACTTGCTGGGGGATATTGGATGAGTAGGTTATTTTGAATTTTTTATCCAAATCAACCTGAATACCATTTTCACGGCAATGGTCGCGAAAGCGTTTGATGGCCGCTTTCAACAAGCGAATGCCACCATAGTATCCGTGGAGTTGAATATTATCACAAAGATCTTCGACGGAATCGAATTCAGACTCACGATTGACAAAACTGATACGGGTTGAATCCTCACCCAAAAGAATTTCAGAACTAAAATTTTTGAATGTGAAAGCAATGGTACGCCCGAAATATCCGTCGCTTGGGTTACCAACCAAACCAACGCGCGGGAACGATCTTGTTTTGATATGTCGCTTTCTCAAAGTGCACCTCCATGAAGTTGCAAGGCATGAATAAGTCTGCGCGCCTCAAGGGCGTGCTCAGGTTTTAATTGAAGTGTATTGAGATTTTCCAAACGCCTTTCATTTTCAATGTATTCCAGCTCTGAGATAAGACATTTGCCTTGATCCTCAATGGGCATTCGTTGATCGTCCGCATCATCCTCCCACTGAAATCCTCCATCCTGAACACGATCTGAGAAAAAATGTTGTTGCAGGTCGAGTTCGACACGGAACACTCCGCCGTAGGGATGTTGATCAAAAGTACCGTTTTCCTTTCCGTACGTACCGAGCTGGCGAATCGCATGAGCCGTCGCAGGGTGGTGAATCCCAGCTGCGAAAATAGAAATATACTTGTGATCGTTGGTGCGCCCTTCAGCCTGGCACTTGGCATCATAAAAAGGGTTGGCAGCAAACGAAAGCACACCAAAGTCCGTATCTATATTCCCCGGCATTTTATGATAAGTGGAAGTCACATAATCACCCTTTGGATAGGTCGGATCGACAATCCCTCCTACAAAAAGATAACGCATCAACTTGATAAGGTCTTCTTTTGACTCTTGATAAAACAATGCGAGCTCATCTTTTGATCTGGATTTCGCTTTGGCTGTGGCAATGATTTCCTCCAACCCCTCATCAACATCACTGTTGATATTGAATCTGAAAATGGAGGATCGATTGATTCTTCTGGATAGATGATTGACAGCTGGGCTTCCAATCACGAGAAGGTTTTTCTCTGCAAAACGCTTGATCAATGATCCTTCCTCCATAAGGACAAAATCCTTGTCAATGTAGTGCACAACATCATTACTCAGGCCTAAACTCATGAGCCATCGCGAATCAGCGGTGGTGGTCGTATGTACTCCAAAATCACCAGCCCCGATATGACGCCCCCTAGTTTCACGTTTATCTCCCGTGATAATCGCCAGAGGAGAAAAAGCATCTGGAAATTCCCGTAGTGTCCTGCTGCCCGTGATGCGCTGTTGGGGTTTACAGTGTCTCATCAGCTTCTGGATGGAAGCGATACCCGATTTCTTCAACTCACAGTCCTTGAATTCCTTACTTTGTAACCGGTCCAGATAAGCGCAAAGCATCCATTGTTCCATTTGATGTGGGGCATATCTCTGCGCAAGAAGAATAACATCCTCATCTGTAGGAATTCGCTTACCCGTTCTTAGTTGCGCTACATAGGGTTTTGATTTCCCAAGTAAATGTGCAAGATCCGCTCCTGAGGCGTTGGGTGCAATTTGCAAAAAAAACTGTGCGAACATAGCAATATTTTCAATGAATTAACTTATTAGTTAATATAAGCGCCGCAAATACCCGGTAAAGAGTAAAATTCACTTAATTGTAAACTTTAAAGAATCTTCAAACCTACTTGATTCATTTGAAAACAGCCTGGCGAGTTTTTCATCCGTCCGGTGCATCATTGGATTGTTTCACAGAAGGCAGCAAATTCACTTCCGTTTTAAGTAAGCGAGAAGGTAGGGATTGTATTCACATCGATTGTCTACCCATCGTCAGCGGGGCACATTTGTTCGGAACACAAGACATGTGCAACCTTGGCAGAATCATTGAAGTCAGTTGAAGTTTCGCCAAAAAAGAAACGTTCCACGGGTTTGGTGGAATAAGCAAAATTGCCCAGAAAGTTGAAAATCAAAGCTGCTATATCCAAGATCAAGGTGAACTGCATGGAACTCAAGCGAAGCGGCCGAATCTATCTCTAAACATGTAGAGAAGATCCGGCCGCATTTAGCGTAAAGTTCACTCAAGAATCAGCCTAAAACTCAAGGCTTCAAATCAAGCTTGAAGAAGGCGTTCTTGAATACATCCAACCCTCAAGTGCCTTACCGAATCAGCGCTTCTATTGGCACAAGCCTCAGAAAGGCACTGCTGGCTTCGGCGTGCAAGATCACTTCCTGCCAGGCACTGTTGCCTTCCAGCTCAATCAGGTTCTGCCATTTGGGTTTTTCAAGGCTCTGCGCTGCCTGCAGCTGGTAATGCTGCCCCTCTTTGGTGTCGATCAGAAGATGCAGTTGATTGCCATGCAACTCAATGGATTTAATGGCGCCGCTCATCGCAGGTCGGGCGGTGCCATCGGGACGCACGTAGACCGATGCAGGCTGTATGAGCCCAAGACTGCCGCCTGCTCCTGCCATGACGGGTGACTCCAATTCAAAACCACTGGCTCCTTCACTAAGGCGTGAGAGATGCAATGTCAACAGGGGCTGGTTGCTGCTCAGTTCAACCCCTTTGACCATGGCATCATCCCAAGCAACTTTGGCAGTCGCATCTCCAATGTTGACATGAACATCAGCACTGAATCCTGGTAAAATGGCAGAGGTAATATTCTCGATTGCGAATACCGATCGATCCCAGTTCATTTCAAACTGAACCCCGAAGATAGCTTGATTGCTTTGCGCATAGAGAGGCAGTTCCAGTTGCCCCCTATCGTTGCTACGCATTTGCCCAAAATACAGCGAGGCACTGGCGCTTGATCGGTATCCTGCCAAAGGCAGCGCAGATTGCGTGGTGGAATTACTTGTAGACGACTCCCAGTCACTGTTGACATCTCCCAGCTTGACGCCTGCAAAATCCACTCCCGTGAGGTTGCCCGAAATACCCTCAAAGCCAATGAACTCAGCATCACCAACGTTGTCAAAACTAAGATTTGCTACTGTGTCCTTGAAGCCAAGCTTGACGAAGCGAAAGAGATCATCGGGCTTGCCTTCCAAGTTCGTTGAAAAACTGCTAGTACGGTTGAGGATAACCTTACGCATTTCCACAATGTCTGCGACATCTATCGAGTTGTCGCGAGTAGGGTCAGCCGCAACCCAAGACATGGCAGAAGACAATGGTTCACGATTCAGAATGTGCTTTCTCAACAGGATAATATCGGTGACATCCACACCTTTGTTGGCACGACTTTCTTCAGCCAAACGCGCGCTGAATTTATAATCTCCCCCAGAAGGAACTGTCATTATATATTCCCCATTTTGATCCGTGACCGTTTCGTAGATGCTGCTGGATCCTATATGGACGGAAACAGTGGCTCCCGGTATAGGTGTCACTCCATCGCCAAACAAGGTCACCTGGCCCCTCACATCAATGGTATCCACAGGTGGATTCATTTCACTGGCTGGATAAATCACATCATCAATGGCAAAAATATCTCTATATGAGGCAGTTTCTCCATCATACAATTCATTGAATGTGATGCTTTTGATCCAGCAAGTGTTGTCCTGTAAGTCAGGCGCCAGATAACCTACAAACTGAATACCTCCCTCATTGTGTGGACCTTCAGTAACATCCGCACTGCGAATCTGCATCGAACCGTCAGCATGTATAATTTGCACTTCAATATCGCGCTTGTCATCTTCAACACCCATCAAATACATCCCAACGGCAGGAACCGGTGTGTCAAACTCGATATGCAATCCTCCTGTCTGATTCTCGCTGGGCAGTGCTTCCAGAAAATGGTAACCACCGGGAGTGGTATTGATGCCTCTGTCCGTATCGTTAGATCCATCCATGTCACCAATACCCGGCTCGTCAATCCCCACCGCATGGCCGTTGGCATACAACGAAAATGTAACCGTGTTGTCAGCCCCGATATACGAAACGCTACCTGCCGCATCACCGGATACCATGGATCCAGAATCAGCAAAGGCCGCACTGGTGTAGGCACCTCCTGAATAAGGAGCTCCCGAACCGGCAAACATATCACCCGTTCCATTCACTGGGTTCCATCCATTGCTCTGCTCAAAGGTAATGAGTTCATGCGACAATCCAAGACCTGCAATATCATTCAAAAAGTTTGCCTGCTCGGCTTGTGCATTGGGATAAGACCAACCGGTTCCCAATGGATCAGGCTCTCCTCCTCCAGTCGGACCATCGTCACGATTGTCATAAAAAGTCAAAATACAATCAGACGGAGTATCGGTATCCGGTTCACAGCAATCCAACGTGACTGGCACGTGCTGGGCGGCGATGCGACGCACGCGAAATCCATTGTTATCCGAAGGACTTTCCAGGTAGATGCTGTTGAAACTCAACTGGACATCGGCCCCACTTTCCACTCCCGTTCCAATGTAGTTCACTGGGAATCCGTGAAAGAGTCTGGCCTCAAGCGTTCCACCGACATTGACCAGACACAGCACCGCAGCATGTTCTGCGCTCGTTCCCTCGTCAGCTGGTTTGGGCCAGGTCGCGCGCATAAAACTTGCATCGAACATGGTTACGATGTCTCCGGTCTCAGGCGTCAACGGGGGCTGATAGTCTGTCACCGAACGATTGTCCAACAAGGGACCCAAGTCGAAATCATTGTAGAAATTAGCCTCCTTGCGAACGGCATAATCACCTGTCTTGGTCGCTGAAGGATCGGTGTCCTGCTGCCAGTAACTCACATCGGCAAGGTAACCGATGTCATCGCCATAATCAGTGGTTCCTTGATCATGGTAGGCTCCAAATCGAAGGAAATTGAAGGGCTGTGTGCCGGGGTCAGTTGGTGGAGACATGTATTGATAATCCACCTTGACCCGCAGAGCTTCTCCATTGGCCAGAGTCACGGTGGAAGGAAACTCAACCTTCAGGTTGGTCTGACTACCCGTGCTCTCGTAATACTTGGTTCCACTATCCTCAACCACCGTCCAATCGGTCGTGCTTGAGTGCACCAGACTCGTATGACCAGACTCCGCACCCACCGTGTCGCTGTCAAATTCAACGCTGACAACCAATGGGGCATCCTCACAATCGAAAGGTGTCCCGGCACCACCACCTTCTCCGGCATCCTCCAAGGTTGCATTGGGAGCACTACTTGCAAAAGAAACGTGTTCGACAGAGAAAATATCTCGCATAGCCGCCGTGTCCCCGTCATTGAAGGGCTGCATCAGCGAAATTTCACTGATGTAACATCCGGGATCATTCGAAAGTGCCCTGTATGCAATGATCCCAACCCCACCGACATCTAATTGACCCCTGAAACTCTCAGGCCCACCTCCCATGCCTGGTTCATGGCCACTAACCGTGTCGCCGTTGGCCAGCGTCAGTGTGATGTCAATCAATCGCTTGCCCTGCTCCATTCCCATGACATACATCCCAGCCGCTGGAACTGGATTCTCGAAGGTAATCTTCAATCCACCTGTCTGGGTTTCACTCACTGGAATTTCCAGAAAATGATTTCCTCCAGGAGTCATATTGACACCCCGATCCGTATCCGCATTGGACATGTCTCCACCAACTGCCGAGTTCCCCAGATTTATCAACTCGAATGTTACGGAGTTATCCCCGGTAGAATAAACCACCGTTCCTCGCGCATCCCCTTCGGCATAGGACCCTGAAAAGTTGCCGGCAGCAGATGTGTATTCTGCCCCTGCATATGGAGCTCCATCCCCAGCCATCCGGTCTTCATCTCCAATCACTGTTGCCCAACCATTGGAGGGCTCAAAAGTAATCGTGTCATAATCCAGTGCGGGGTAGGGCTCTCCGATTCCTCCCCCAAAATCCGCACTCATCATGTGACCCAAGAAATCAAGATCGTACTTGGCTTTGACATAGTGCGGCTCCCATGTTTCTCCTTCAGGGGCGTCCTCGTAAGCTGGCGCACTGAATGGGTCGGGACTTCCTCCTTCAGGAGGTCCTTCGCTGAAAGTAATGCCAGGCAGATAGTAAAACTCACAGTCCGAACCAAGGACTTGAGCAGGAACAACCGTTATTTCAACGGTATCGGTTGCCAAGGTTCCTCCCAGAGTCGCCGCAAGCTCAAGAATGATCACTTGGTTTTCATTCACCTCAGGTGCATTGAAAGAAAATGATTCAGCGCTGTTATCAGCAATGGTAATCTGCGGTCCTTGCAGCTGGCTCCAGGTGTAGTTGAGCTCCCCTGATGTTCCACTGGATTGACTGCCATCGACCGTCACCAGTTCACCAGATTCAACTTGCTGATCCACGCCAGCGTTGGCATCCACTGCATGAGGAAAAACCTTGATCTCAACCGTATCCTGATCCGAAGTGTTTCCTTGGCTAACAGTAAGCTGAAATGTCAGCACCATGAAACCATCCACTACCTCTGGCGCAGTAAACGTAGGCTGAAGCGAATCGGCATCGCTGAGCACTACCTGAGCAGCTCCATCAACCTGCGTCCACTGATACGTTATTGAACCATCGTTGCTTTGAGTAGAAAGCGCACCATTCAGCTGGATTACCTGATCCGTATGAACATCCTGACCCTGTCCCGCCTCCGCGACCAATCCTGCCTCTGCCCAAGCTGGAACGGCTGGGCAGATATGGTCGACCTTGAGTGGAGAACCTCCACCAATCAGAAGCTCTTCAATGGGTGCACCTGAAATACTTACCATGCTCACTGAGTTCAGTGTTTGACCTCCAATGACAGTAATCTGTGCCCCACCCAAGTTCAGTCCATGTAATTCAAAGAGTTCGGACGCCACCACATGTTCCTGATTCACTCCAAAAACAAAATCCTCGGACTGATCGTAATCTTCATCTCGAACCAGAAAAGTAATGCCTGAAGGCAGGACATCGAATTCTTCCGGATTCGGTCGAATCGTAATATCGGCAAATTGCCAATACAAAAATTTTGCTTCATAGACCGCATCATAATCATAACCTGGGGAAATATAGGCATGAGCTGCGTTTCCGCTGTTGAAAAATGCTTCGTCATAGAGCCGAGACTCGGCTACCTCAAATTCAAAGAGAGGCACGTTCTGAGCCTGATCAAGATTATGGATGTCGTGGATGAATGAATCACCCGGAGCGTAGGATTCACTGATGAGATTGCCTCCCATGTCAAAATTGACGCAATCCACACCCAGATCCTCTATCGGATAAACCTCCACTGTCACTGAATCAGTGCTCGTAACCCCTCCGTTGGTGACCGAAAGATCAAAAGTCAGTTCAGTGATCTGATCAACGTTTGGAGCGTAAAAACTAATGGCCTGATTGGTCATCAATCCGCCACCATCAACCTCAATCTGTGGACCGCTTTGCTGTTCCCACTGATACGAGTCAAAGGAACCTGCAATGCCCGGACCTTCATTGCTGCCCGTTAACTGAACATAACTTCCCTCAAGCGCTGTCTGATCCATTCCAGCGTTGGCGGTAACAACCGCGGGAAAAACTTTGATTTCAACCGTATCCTGATCCGACACGGCTCCATCACTTGCAGTGAGTTGAAATGTCAGCAACGTGAAACCATCCACTACCTCTGGCGCAATAAACGTAGGCTGAAGCGAATCAGCGTCGCTTAACTCTACATCGACAGCCCCATCAACCTGCGTCCACTGATAGGTTATTGAACCATCGTTGCTTTGAGTGGAGAGCGTACCATTCAGCTGAATCACCTGATCCGCATAAACATCCTGGTTCAGTCCCGCCTCAGCGATCAATCCCGCCTCTGCCCAATCGGGGGCAGCAGGGTAGATATGATCGACTTCAATACTGGTTCCTGCACCTATGACAAATTCCTCAATGGGCGCTCCAACAACTGAAACCAGCCCAAGAGACCGTCCGAGAGGCAAGCCTTGATAACTTATTTTGTTTTCGGCACCGACAATGGATACCCTCGTGCCCCCAAGCTTCAGACCATCCAGGTCCTTAAGCGTCTGCACAATTTTTGATTCCCCATTGACCCCGAACAAAATGGGATGCTCATCCTCACCATCGGACCAGTCTTTACGATCCCAAATCAGGAAGGAAACACCGTTGGGATTGGATCCCAGATATTGCAGATTGGGTCGGATGGTCACATCAGTATAGTGAAAGGATAAAAAAGCTTTGTTGTAAACCACCCAAGCTTCCTCTTGCGCAGCGTAAATGCCGGCAGTCGGAACATTTCCGTTGTCATAAAAAGCCTGATCCTTGAGCTGGCTTGGTGCTACGGCGAACTGAAAAACCGGGCGACTCAATGCATCATTGAAGGGATGAATATCTCGTATGAATGTTTCACCCGACCCAAAGTTACCAGTAAGCTGCTCGTCGCCTATTTCAAACTCAACTCCCTCCACCCCGAGATCAGGAACAGGGTAAACCACTACCTTTATGTCGTCACTTGACTGATATTCCCCATTGGTAATCGTCAAACGAAACACGAGATCTGTTATGTTATCGACGGCGGGCGCATTGAATCTGATACGAGCAAAATCATAACTGAACCCCTGTATGAGGGTCACGTCGGGTCCTTCCAATTGTTCCCAAAGAAAAGTATCCTGCGAATGATCCACATTATCCTCAACTTCTCGATAACCCCACAACTGGACATAACCACCTTCGACCGCTGTCTGATCCATTCCAGCGTTCGACTGAGCCATGCCGGGGATAGATGACCACAGGGCAAAAGTGGCAGCGAGGAGAAACTGCCATATTCGATTGTTGTTAAGACGTGCTGCTATTGTATTCATGGTATTCGCTATTTGCTCATCATTATTGATTTATTAAAAAGATCGATGCGTTGTATGCACATTCGATGCCTTTCTCAAAAATGAAAAAATGGACACATTTTTGGGACGTTTGATTTTAACGAGACAATTGACTCATTTATATAAAGCAACTTGCAGATTGAATTCAAATGTATATTTGGATCAATTTTGTCGTACGATGTCAGGATCAAGGGCTTTTAAAATGCGATTCCTCCGTTAGGAGACTTGTCTGCAGGCAATTCCATCAGAACGATTGAATATTGCATGCATCCAAAGGGTCATTTGTGGAGAAATAATCTCAAATCAGAAATCTAGGACTGATTCGACATTTCGTACCTGGTATTCACCTCCTTGTATGGTGGACGAAACAAGCTTGATGCACCAGAATCGCCGCTCTCCCTAATATACTTGCCCCAGAATGGCATTCGTGGCTTGATTTGTTTCCTATATGGAATGGTTGACTCCGAAAACGTTTGCAGCATTTACAGGTGCGCTGGTGCTCTTGCGTGGAGTGGCGGAATGGTGCTTGGACCAATGGAATCTCAAGCACGTCATGGCCCATCGCGGCAAGCTACCAGAGGGCTGGAAAACCGTCATGGACGAGGCCACTTTTTCACGCTCACTGGATTACACGGTTGCCAAGGGGAAATTCAGCCAATGGTCTGGACTTTATGGTACTTTGATACTGCTCGCAGCTCTGTTCAGTGGTTTGTTACCGGCAATGGAGCAGAAGTGGACAGGTCATCTGGGGGCTTCTATTTGGATTCAATCAGGTTTCCTCTGCACTGTGGCCACCTTGCTTGCGCTATTTGATCTTCCCTTGAACTTCTGGTCGCAATTTCATCTGGAGGAGCGGTTTGGTTTTAACAAATCAAGCCGCAAACTCTGGACGGTGGACCAGCTGAAAATGTTCATTCTCGGGTGGGCTATTGGTTGGCCAATGATCACTCTGCTGCTGTGGATCGTTGAAAAGGCGGGAGACCAATGGTGGATCTGGGCGTGGTGCGTCTTGTTGGTCTTCCAAATTGTCATGCTGATTCTGGCACCGATGTTAGTACTTCCCCTCTTCAACAAATTGACACCCCTTGATGAAGGCTCGCTGAAGGATCGCTTGTTGCTGCTGGCAGGGCGCACTGGGTTTGGCATGAGTGCCATTCAGGTGATGGACGGCAGTCGCAGATCGGGCCACTCCAACGCTTTCTTTACGGGCTTTGGAAAATTTCGACGTATCGTTCTGTTCGATACGCTCATTGAACAACTGAACGAAAGAGAAGTGGAAGCGGTGCTCGCACATGAAATTGGTCACTTCAAGAAACGTCATGTGCTTTTGATGATGGGAATGGGCTTGGCTGGCATGCTTGTTCAATTGTGGATCGTCGCCTGGGTCGCCCAACAAACCTGGTTCTTCTCTGCATTTGGATTTGATCAGGCTTCCATGCCCATTGCATTCATGATCTTCTTCCTCATTCTGGGCACTGTCACTTTTTGGATCAGCCCACTGAGCCATTTGCTTTCTCGTCAATTTGAATACCAGGCGGATGCCTATGCAGCGCAAGCAACAGGCGATCGAAAGGCACTCACGGATGCATTACGAAAGATCGGCCTGGAAAACCTGAGTATTGCTGTCCCCCATCCTCTCTTTAGTTTTGTCTATTATTCTCATCCCACCCTTCTTGAGAGAGAGCAGGCGTTGTCGCATCACAGGGAGCAATAAGACGTAAAAAAAGTTCCGGGTTGCCCCGGAACTTTTTTTGTTAGACTTTTAAATGTTCAGGAACGTCTGTTGCGATTCCCTCTATGATTCCTGCGTTCTTCCTTGCCTCCTTTTTTATCTCCTCGACGATTCTGGATGCCTTTTTTATTTTTTGCGGATCGTTTCTTCCCATGAGCACGCGTTTTCATGACGCCAGATTGAGTACCTTTGGCTTTTCGCCCACGCAATTCCTGATGACGTCCCTTGCCCTTGTCATGATGAGGGTTTTGTTTGAAATGAGGCCTGCCTTGGCTTCCATCAGCGCCTCGAAGAGGTGCAAGCAAACCTCCTCTTCCCATGAACGAACCTGCGCCATCACCACGGAACCGGAG
>JBDQII010000084.1:0-13582 GCA_040264395.1 Verrucomicrobiota bacterium | reverse complement strand
CGTGTGAGCCCGTGTTACAAATGCCGAATCCGATCACGATATTTATCGGCAAGCCGAGTGTTGTGATCGTCTCCATTGCTGTTGCTACTGATGTAAATTTCAGGATCGATTCCATTCGACTTCATGTGTGAAACGGCAGCTACCATTACCAAATTCACCAAGAGAGCTCCAGTGATCGTTGACGTCGGAGCAACCCGTCCAGGCACACCTTCGATTTCAAGAGCCGCATCCCCTTCGATGCCGCAGTTGTCCAGGACCAAATCCGCCGTTTCCGCAAGGTTCCCCCCCGAAGAATGACGTGTCGGCCAGGCTTTGCTGTGCTCCAGATTCACCAGAGCAATCACCTTTAACCCCAGCTCCTTGGCATGGAGCGCCATTTCGATTGGCAGAGCGTTTCGACCTGAGTTGGACGCCACCAGAAGAACATCACCAGAAGCAACTGGATACTGACTGAGTAATTCCTTCGCCGCTCCCTCTTTTCGTTCAAACGCTGTCGCAGCTTCAGCACCGGCCGTAAAATAAACCATTGGATCAAGAAAAGGAATGGCCCTTGCCAGGCCGCCTGCTCGATGAAAGACCTCTTCAGCCAACATGCGTGAGTGTCCAGTGCCGAAAGTGTAAAACCAGTGATCACCCGCAAGGGCATCGCCGATCCATTGCCCGGCAGTTTGAATCGAGGACCATTGGGTTTCACGAACCTGACGGATCTGACTGGCAACGATGTCCAAATAACGTTGCGCATCATTCATGGGATCTTTCATATGGGTCATTGGTTCCTAAAATCCTTCTGGCTTCAAGTTTTTTCCCAGATAAAGCACTTCTTCCCTGGGCAAATCCGCATACTCCAGTTTGCGAAACCCGATTTTTTTAAAAAAGGATAGCGCACTGTAGTTTTCCGGATGCATTCCCAGATGAACGCCAGGACAGCCTTGCTTTTGAAGCACCCGAAATAATTCCTGAATCCAGTCACTTCCGTTTCCCATGCCTCGAACATGCTCGAGCAATGCAATATGAAAATGAGCAGGATAGTCATGCAACCATTCGGGACGATACATTGAATAATCGAACAGGGAAGCCAACAAGGCATCGTCTGGAGTGTCAGATATTCCATCATGAAGCTGAACTTGCCTGCCCTTTTGGATTCCTGGAAGCCACTCAGTCAAAAACCATTTTTGATAGCTTACGGTGTCCCTGACCGCCGCAAGATATCCACAAAGCCCAAGATTGTCCTCCATGACCCAAACCATCTCTGGCTGATGATGCAGGTAGGAGCCCAGATAAAGATCACCAAGCAGGAGGGTATCTTCGTAAATATGACGGGCATCGTGACCTGCATTTGCAGTGCGGATACAAATTTGATAGAGAGCCGTTTTGTCTCCAGCTTGATAAGGGCGTTTGTCGGGGTGGTTGTGTTCTATTATGCTCATGTATGGAGTCTTAAAAATCTTTTGCCTTCGAAGCTAACAAGTGTGGGAAAAACGACAGATTGATTGAGATAAAGCACGGCGCTACAGAAACAATGACGTCCATGGTATAGATGGTTGCATCCAACATGCGCAAGGTGTAACGTGTGGATAACTTACGATGCCAAAGAACGCACCAAAAAATAACAAACCAGACGAAGACAATGAAAATGGCGAAATGAAAGTTCCGCCAAAGACTCTTCTGATCTGGATAGCCATCCTGGGTCTTATTCCATTGATCATGTTCCTGCAACGCCAGAATGAAGCTGGAAATCAGGAAACCATCAATTATGCCGAGCTACAGTTCATGGTTGAAAACGACCTCGTGGAAAAAGGTGTGATCAACTACGACCCTCAAAGTCGACTTCAGGAGATTACTGGTCTTTATAAAGAACACACAGTCAGCAACAACGGACAGATAGACTATATACTGGATGAGGAACAAGCTCAGTCATTGAAAGCCTTTCACATCAAGACAGTGTTAATGGAACCCCTTGAGATAAAGATGCTTGAAAGCTCAAAGTTCCGGGCTACTCAACCGAATACCATGCTGACTGGTTTTCTGTTCTCTATTTTGCCATTTCTGATCATTGCAGCTCTCGTGTACTTCTTTCTCATCAGACAGATACGCAATGCAGGCAAGGGAGCCTTGAGTTTTGGGAAAAGCAAGGCCCGCATGCTGAGCAAAGATAAGAATCGTACTACCTTCAAGGATGTTGCAGGTGTAGATGAAGCAAAGGAGGAGGTTTCCGAACTGGTAGAATTCCTGAAAGATCCGAAAAAATTCCAGAAGCTCGGAGGTCGTATCCCGAAAGGAATCCTGATGATAGGCTCGCCCGGCACAGGCAAGACACTCCTGGCTAAAGCAATTGCAGGGGAAGCAGATGCATCCTTCTTCAGCATCAGTGGATCCGATTTTGTCGAGATGTTTGTTGGCGTAGGAGCAAGTCGAGTAAGGGACATGTTTGAACAGGCCCGCAAAAGCACCCCGTGTCTTATTTTCATTGATGAAATCGATGCAGTGGGACGCAGCCGTGGTCATGGACTGGGCGGCGGCAACGACGAACGTGAACAAACATTGAATGCATTGCTGGTGGAGATGGACGGATTCGACACACAGGAGGGAATCATCATCATTGCGGCAACCAATCGGCCGGATGTGCTGGACCCAGCGCTGCTTCGGCCGGGTCGATTTGATCGCCAGATTTCCGTTAACCTACCCGACATCAAGGGTCGTGAGCAGATCCTTAAGGTCCATGCCAAGAATGTCAAACTGGGCCCGGATGTGGACCTGGGCGTCATAGCACGCGGGACTCCGGGCTATTCCGGCGCAGAGCTGGCCAATCTTCTCAACGAAGCTGCGCTGATTGCAGCACGCGCCAATCGCAAATCCATTGGCATGTTGGAGTTGGAAGAAGCTCGTGACAAAGTGAGGTGGGGTCGTGAGCGAAGAAGCCTGGCCATGACAGACGAGGACAAGAAAATCACTGCATGGCACGAAGCAGGCCATGCCATAGTCAATGTCATGCTGGAGCACACCCACCCTCTTCATAAGGTCACCATCATTCCCCGTGGGCAGTCTCTGGGATCCACAATGTCCCTTCCAAAGCAGGATATTTTGAATCGTCAGAAAAAAGAAATGGAGGACATGATTGCCGTCACCATGGCAGGCCGCATCGCAGAGGAAGTTGTCACAAATGATATGTCCACAGGAGCCGCAGGCGATATTCAACAAGCCACCCAATTGGCGAAGGCCATGGTCTGTCAATACGGCATGAGCAAACGCTTGGGAATGGTGCAATATGGAGGAGACGACAGCGATTACGTTTTTCTAGGTAAGGACATGGCAAGATCAAAGGCCTACAGCGAGCACACCTCTCAGGAAATCGATACAGAGGTGAAGCGCCTGATCGATGATGGTTTCAACACTGCAAAGACTTTGATCGATGATAACAGGCCAAAACTTGAATTGATTGCCAACAGCCTTCTGGAATACGAAACCCTGGACGGGGCTCAAGTCGAAGAAATTGTTCGCACAGGAAAGTTCAGTCCGCCTCAAGCGCCAGAGGATCCCCCCACCCCACCCATGGGGGCTCAGGCGGTCACACCGACACCAGAACCCGAAACACCCAAAACTGAATTGGATCCAGGATTTGGAGGAGCGTCTCCAGCGACTGCCTGACATATGAATTGCTGATGAATGAAAAGGACACCCGCCATCCTTTGATCATCGCGCCGTCCTTGTTGGCGGCGCATTTTGGCCATTTTCAAAGGGATTCAGAGCGTGTAGGACGTTCTGGAGCGGAATGGCTCCACCTGGACATCATGGATGGGCATTTCGTGCCCAACCTGAGCTTTGGTCCAGATGTGGTTAAAGCTCTGAGAAAACA
Organism: Verrucomicrobiota bacterium; assembly: GCA_040264395.1. Classification (GTDB taxonomy): domain Bacteria; phylum Verrucomicrobiota; class Verrucomicrobiia; order Limisphaerales; family AAA164-E04; genus AAA164-E04. The sequence continues at coordinate 9,729 of JBDQII010000084.1, read as the reverse complement.
CTCTTCCTTGTTGTTTGACGTTCACCTGATGTGTTCAAAACCTGACACCCTGCTGCAGCTTTTTAAGGAAGCAGGGGCAGACGCCATTACAATTCATGCAGAGTTAGGCAGGAGAGTAGAGGATCTCATCTGGCAGATTCGTTCATTAAATCGAAAAGTAGGTCTGGCGGTGAACCCGCCTACTTCCATCAAAGATGCAGAACCTTATCTGGATAAGATTGATCTTCTTTTGGTGATGACAGTCAATCCAGGATTCGGAGGGCAATCATTCATTGAAGAAACACTGCCTAAAATCCAACAAGCTCAAAAATGGAGGAAAGACCGCAAACTCAATTTCCGCATCCAGGTGGACGGAGGTATCAATGACAAAACAGGCGCCATGTGCGCTCGCGAGGGTGCAGATACATTCGTAAGTGGATCCCATTTATTCAAGCAACGAAACATGCGGTATGGAGTGAAAAGATTGCGTCGAGCCTGCCATGAGGCAACGGAATTTTCAGAACGCATGAAAACAGTCCAGTCATAGGGAATATTTATATGGCCGATCGAATCAGGATCCACTGATTTCTTATTCAGTATTTTTGGGAGTTCCTGTTCTGGTGATAAATGCAACGATGTCCTTCAGGTCTTGCAGTGAATACAAGCGGACGATGCCCTGCATTAATCTACCCTCAATATCTCCAGCATCATAACCACGCATTCCGGTTTGGTATTTCCTCAATTGCTCCAATAAATACCAATCTTCCTGCACGTTCAATGGTGGCGCCTTCAAGCTCTGATTTCCCTGCCCTTGAGCCCCGTGGCAACTTGAGCAAACGGCAAACAGCACTTTCCCTCTTTCAGGATTCCCTCGTATCAACTTGAGATGATCGGGTGCCGGCAGAGATTCGATATGTGCTGCAAGCTCCTTCCAGATAACGGGATTGTCGTATTGCTTTACGACTGAATGCATTAAGAATTCACTCTTATTTTGTTCTTTTGCACCACGGATCCCTTGCTTGAATTTGCTTAATTGATGCATCACATACCAGGAAGGCAACCCATCGAGGATTGGACCGCGTTGCATTTCCCGGGTGCTATGGCAGACCATGCATGAGTCATATATTTCAGACGATCTGGTGCTTGCCCTTGAAATTTGTGATTCAGCAAGCATGGGGTTCAAGGGAACCATCAAAAGAGCGACACAGGACACGACTCGCTTGAGCTGGGACATGCCTGATCGAAAAATTTGGTGTATTGCAAAACCTCGCATTTTTCCTACCATAACCCAAAGCACAGCGATGAGCCAGATCATGATTGAATGAACAGGAGAACACGACAGCACCAAGTAGCCTTTACACTGGTCGAATTGCTGGTAGTGGTCGCGATCATTGCCATTCTGGCTTCCATGCTGCTGCCAGCGCTGAGTAAGGCAAAGGAGCAGGGAAAGCGTGCCGTCTGCAAATCCAATCAACGTCAGGTCGTGCTGACGATGCTGATGTATGCCAATGACAATGAGCAAAAATTTCCGGAAGGTCTGAGAGACAACGGCGTTGAGCATTTCTCTTTCATACACTCCAGAGTCTTTGATTACATGCGTGTCAGTGGCGGTTTATCGACAAATTCCTTCAGTTGCCCAAACAACCAGAAGTGGTTTCGTGTGCAGCCCGGCGTAGGTTACCGCCTGGGCTATTACTTTCTCTGGGGGCACGGGACGGACAGGGATCTACGTGACCGCACTGCCGATTATCAGGATGATCCATGGCCCTGGGACTCCCCTCAGCGAGCTACAGATGATCCAAACCTTCCCATGATCGGTGATGTTATTGAGAAAGGCACCGTAAATCCCCCCATTACCTCGTCACCTCACGGCGCCACAGGGCCTGTTAAAAGCGGCGAAAACTCATTTCCTGAGCCTCAAACCATCAAATCTCAAGGTGGCCATGTCGGCTTGGTTGACGGTTCCGTCAACTGGCGAAAACAATCAGAGATGCGACCCCACAATGCCACAATCCCTTCAGGTCGCATCATTGGATATTGGTAATCAAAATTTGAACACCCCCCCCTAAGAAAATGTCACCCGCAAGTTATGCTTTAGGACTGGATTACGGCACCAATTCAGTGAGATGCCTTATCATTGACGCTCAAAGCGGCCAGGAAGCAGCAAGTGCTGTGGCCCTTTACGAGCATGGACAGCAAGGGATTGTAAGCAACCCGAAAATACCTGATTTGGCGCGCCAGCATCCAGAGGATTATTTGGAGGGGGCCGTTGCCTCAGTGAAAAAGGCATTAATATTAGCAGCTGAAACCAATGCACAATTCCATCCTGATCGGATTCTGGGAATTGGTATCGACGCGACTGGCAGCACTCCCATGCCCATCGACAAAAATGGGAATTCCCTTGTCGGGCAGCCCCAGTTTGCTGATGAGCCTGCCGCCATGGCGTGGTTATGGAAAGATCATACGGCATCCGAAGAAGCACAAAAGCTGACTGCGGCAGCCTCCGTGGATAAACCTGAGTATCTGGAGAAATGCGGCGGCAACTATTCATCAGAGTGGTTCTGGGCAAAACTGTGGTGCTGTGCGCAGTCAAATCCGGAAGTAGTTGCCGCTGCATATAGCTGGATTGAAATATCCGATTGGATACCCGCAATTTTAACGGGTAAAGAACAAAACCCTGTTCGAAACATTTGTGCTGCTGGCCATAAGGCCCTCTACAACACAGATTGGGGGGGCTATCCTGACGAGGCCTTTCTGGCGGCACAGCACCCGGAGCTGGCAAGAATCAGAAGATCTCTGGACGGTGCCATAGTACAGCCAATCCACGAACCAGCAGGACATCTGAGTCCATCCTGGGCATCGAAATTGGGGCTGAAGCCAGGAACTCCCATTGCGACAGGAGCATTGGATGCCCACATGGGAGCAGTTGGCTGTGGAATCAAGCAAGGTACCATGGTCAAAATCATGGGAACTTCGACTTGCGATATTATCGTAGCACCACAAATACAAGAACTGCCATTCATTCCAGGGTTATGTGGAATTGTGTCTGAGTCCGTGTTACCCGGTCATCATGGATTGGAGGCAGGACAGTCTGCTGTTGGCGATTTATTTGGTTGGTGGGTGAATACCATTCTAGGTGATTCTGCTCATACGCATGCTTCCTTGACTGATGAAGCAATGTTATTGAAGCCTGGAGAAAGTGGTTTATTGGCCTTGGACTGGAATAATGGGAATAGATGCCTGCTTTGCGATCCACAGCTCACGGGACTGATCCTAGGCCAAACCATACAAACCAGACCATCAGAAATATACCGTGCATTGATCGAAGCAACTGCGTTTGGAGCGAGGATGATTCTTGAGCAAATGGCTCGCCATGGGATTCCGGTAAATAAAGTCATTGCTTGTGGTGGCTTGGCAGAACAAAACCCAATGCTCATGCAAATTTATGCAGATATTACACATTGCGAGATCCTTATTTCCGGTTCCAATCAAACGTGTGCACTGGGAGGCGTCATCGCAGGAAGTGTGGTTGGAGGCATTTATCCAGACATCATGACTGCTCAAAGCCATTTGACCTCCACCAAATCAATGAGTTACAAGCCGAACCAGGACTCAAGGGTCGTTTACGATTGTTTGTTCAATCTTTACCGGCAGCTACACGATTCATTCGGCGCTCAATCGAATCCCAATCCCAGCATGCAAGGCGTCATGAAAGAGCTTCTACTGATCCGCCAAAAAGAAAGGATTTAAGCCGTTTTTTCTTTCACAACGCTTCCCATAATCAAGCTCCGATGCATTGAAGCTTTCAAGTCTCCATCAGAATGCGTGAACGGAGAATCGAATACGATCATTCAAAGGAATGCAAATAAAGATAGTGCCACTGAAAAGTCAACTCCGCACAACGGTTTCGGAAGAAACTTGAAATTAACTGATTTCTACCTGAAGGTGTCTTTCGAAAACCAAAGGCCTCAGAAACTCAAAGGCTCGAAAAAAACTTTCGGTATTTTTTGTTAACTAGCCTCATTACCGAAATATTAAGATAAGAAGCAACCAAGACCATCAACTACAGATACGCGCAAAGAATATTGCCAAAACCACACACATCCATCTCGATCTGAGAGCCCGAACACCGCTCAATCTAATTAGCATAGACATGCAGGAACAGTATACTTGTTTTTGCAGTCAGATGTATCTTTCAAATACATCGAAGTAATGGCCAGCGGAGATTCGAGCAGATTTCACAACAAAAAAATTTAACGAGAGCATGACTGAGGATCTGAGCGAAGAAATTGATGAAGTATCCACAAAGTTGAAGGGCCTTTATCGTGACATTGGGAAAGATGGTACCATGGAATTGGTTGCAGATTTTCTGGAGAGCACTCCTGAGCGGTTGAATGAAATGTCAGAGAGCCTGAGCTCGCCTGACCTGAAAAACTTAAGAAGACTTGCTCATTCTTACAGGTCTGTGTGCCAGATTTACGGCTTAAATATGATGTCGAGCATTTGTGCAGATCTGGAAAAATCCGCCTTGGAGGAAGACAAGGTGTCCTCTGAAAAACTGCTGAAACAACTTAAGGAACTCTTCAGGGCGGTCGTGCCAGTGATGAAGAGGAATCATTGATCGAAAGAAATGGGAGAGAAAAAAACTGTATTGTGCTCAGTCCGGTTCTCGCTCGGAACACCTCTCAAATCTATTTCACCTCCTTCTTCTAACAGCCAGTTGTTGACTTCCCAGCACGATCTCCGTTTCAATCTTGCCTATGATTAAGTCGATGACCGGCTATGGCCGGGGAGAGAGCGTGGACAAAGGGTATCGAGTGGTTGCGGAAATCAATTCTGTTAACCGAAAACAACTCGAATTTGCAATGTCTTTACCTCGGGAATTTGACGCCCTGGAAGGCAAGCTACGTTCTTACTTGAGTGGTTTTCTGTCAAGAGGACGTATTCAGGTAAGGGTGCAACTATCCGATCTGGAAGGCAATGATTGCGCAGAACCCCGCATCAACCAGCAATTAGCTGAAACCTCTATCAAATCGCTTCAATCGCTCGCGTCCAAGATGGGCACGAGGACGGAGGTCAATTTGGAGCTTCTGACCCGTATTCCGGGTGTCTTGAAAATTGATCCGAAAATCCCGGATGCAGAGAGCATCTGGTCGACCCTGAAATCAGCCGTTGAACAAGCCATGAAAGGTTTGATTTCAATGAGAGAAACCGAAGGCAAGCACCTTCACAAGGATTTGACAGAACGTATCAAGTCCATGCGTGAATCCCTTGCACAAATCCAGACAAAAGCTTCAGAGCTGCCGGCTAAACATCGACAACTGTTGATGGATCGATTGAAGCATGCGGGACTTGAAAAGATCGATCTCACCGATGAACGCATACTGAAAGAACTGGTCTTATTTGCTGACAAAAGCGATATAACCGAGGAAATCACCAGGCTTGAAAGCCATTTTGAACATTTCAACTCACTTTGTGAGAAGCAGCAACAAGTTGGTCGCAGTCTGGATTTTCTCGCCCAAGAAATGTTCAGAGAAATTAATACGATCGGATCCAAAGCTTCCAACCATGAAATCGCACACATTGTGGTAACGTTAAAAACGGAATTGGAAAAATTCCGCGAACAAGTGCAAAATCTTGAATAAGGAGCCATACTATCGCTACCAATCAACATATCCCCCTTTTACTTTTGATTACGGCGCCTTCAGGTTCTGGCAAAACCACCCTGTGCCAGAATTTAATGAATGCAGAACCACAGGTGAGCCGGGTTATTACCTGCACCACGCGCTCCCCCAGGGCCAACGAAAAGCAAGGGGTTGATTATCACTTTCTGGACAAGAAGGCTTTTGAAGAGGGAATCCAGAACGCCGATTTTCTGGAATATGCCGAGGTCTATGGGAACCATTATGGAACCCGAAAGAAGGATATCTTTAATCAACTTGAAGAAGGCCACGATATATTGCTCAATATCGACGTGCAAGGGGCAGAAAATATTCGTAACCACGCAAAAAATGACCCAAAACTCCATAAATCTCTGGTCACCGTATTCCTGAGCCCTCCGAGTTTTGATGAACTTGAAAGTAGGCTAAGAAACCGGGGTACCGATCAACAAGAGGTGATTCTCAAGCGACTGGCTCACGCAAAAAGAGAAATTGAGCATTGGGAGTTCTTCGATTTCCTGATTATATCGGGTTCTGTGAAAGAAGATTTACGCAGGCTGCAAGCCATCGTTCAATCGGAACGCTTGAAAGCGCATCGTCAACAGCTTCCCGCTGCGATTCAAAATGCGTTGGAAAATTGACTTAATAAAACGCATAGGAAAAAATGAGCAAGAAGATCGCACTCGGTGTCACAGGCTCAATTGCTGCTCACAAAGCCATTGATATTGCCAGCGAACTCACCAAAAAAGGGCATCAAATCACGGTCATAATGACTCAGGATGCACAAAAATTCGTCACTCCTCTGCCGTTCAAGACACTTTCACGCCGCCCCGTCATTACCGACTCATATGACGAAGAAGATGGTTGGAAACCTGCGCATATTCGTTTAGCAGATGAGGCTGACCTGCTTTTAGTCGCGCCCGCCACAGCAAAGACGATAGCTGGTTTATCATTGGGATTGGCAAACGATGCACTGACATGCGTTGCACTCGCTTTGAATCCTGAGGCGAAAATCCTGCTCGCTCCTGCTATGAACGGTAAAATGTGGCAGCACCCCGCCACTCAAACACACGTCAGCACCTTGACTGCACGAGGAGCTCAATTTATTGGCCCTGAGGAGGGTATGTTATCATGCGGTTACGAAGGTGTGGGCAGGTTGTGGAAAACCCATGAAATCGTGGATAAGGCATTGGAATTGCTAGCATAGATCCAATGTCCTGATCTCGCACCATGTCATTCGATCGATTAGCAAGTTTCTTCAAAAAACGCTGGCCTCATCTGGAAAGAAATCGGGATGTGGAAAGCAAACGCATCGCAACCCGCATCAAAACAGTTGAGTGCGACTTTGGGCTACCAGTCAAAGCTTGCCTACTTTTACTACTTGGCTACTACCTGTTTTTTTCAAACTGGGTGCACGATGTGGCCAATACCCGCGAGGTAGCTTTAACCATTGTGCGCCAGTTTTTCATTATCTACAGCTTCCTCAATATAGGCTGTGGAATCATGATTGCGGGAATGAAGCAGCTTCCACTTTGGTTCAATCAACTGATTGTCCTTGCCATCAGCGTTCTGGATATGCTTTTCCTCTCTGCTCTGACGTTGGTGACAGGAGGGTTTCAAAGCTTGCTGTTCTGGCTTTTCTTGCTCTTGATCGTTCGCAATGCTCTAAGCATATACGCTCCAACGACCCAAATCACCGTAAACACACTGACCGTCATTTGCTTCATGATGGCAGGGCTGACAGATGTTGCGATAGCCAGAGTCGAATTGGAATCCGTGAATACCAACACCGATTCTTTTGTTTTGAGACTGGTGATTCTTGGTACCATGACCTTGTGGTGCTACGGCTTTCAAACCTTGTTTGACAAGCAAAGACGGGCTGAGGATGAGTCAAGAGAATTTAAAATACGTCAAGAACAACTTCAGGCTACAGGCAGACTAGCAGCTGAGATAGCCCACCAGTTAAAGAACCCGCTCGGAATCATCAACAATGCTGCCTTTACCCTGCAAAGAACGGTTAAAGAGGGAAAAACAATTACGCAGCAAATTCACCTGATCCGAGAGGAAGTCCATCGATCCGATCGAATCATCACCGACCTCATGGGTTTCGCTCAACTTGCGGAAGGTTCTGTCGAACCTTTGAATATTCCAGAAGAAATGGATCAAGCCGTTGAACAGGTTTTTCCAGAAGCAGCAGATTTCAAGATGCAAATTGAACGCGACTACGCACCTGCTCTTCCGAAAGTTTTTATGCAGAGAGGGCATTTCAATGAAATCATGGTCAACATCCTTCAGAATGCAAGAGAGGCCATACCCGAAAATTGCAAAATTAAACTGACAGCCTCAGCCGGTGAGGGTTATTCGATCCTCGTCACCATTGAGGATAGCGGTCCGGGAATGTCGCAAGAGTTATTGGATCAAGTTTTTGAACCTTATTTCACGACCAAGGAAAAAGGAACCGGATTGGGCCTGGCCATCGTCAGACACAATGTAGAAATTTACGGAGGGCATCTAAAGGTAGAATCACAGCTTGGCGAAGGCACCAAGTTCATACTACAGTTTCCCGCTCGAACGTTGATCAAATTGCAAAAAAATCTGGGATGAACAAAAATTTACCCCACATCCTCATCGTTGATGATGAAAAAAATATGCGCATTTCGCTCACAACCGTCATGAAAGATGAGGGCTATGAAACGATAGCCGCGGAATCAGCAGAGGAAGCGCTTGAAATGCTCAAGACGGAGCCATGCTTTCTTGTCATTACAGATGCTCGGCTGGGAGGGATGAGTGGTTATGAATTTCTCAAGGAGATGTCCAAGAGCAAACCTGATCTTCCCATTTTGATGATTACAGCTTATGCCACACCGAAACTTGCTGTTGAAGCAATTAAGTCGGGTGCCATTGATTACCTCGCAAAACCATTTGCCCCGGAAGAATTGCTGCACGCGGTGGCTCGTTGCGCCGAGAGGCATGCACTCATTCAGGAAAATCTGGCATTGAAAAACGCCAGTAAAACCTCCTTTGGCCTGGAAAAAATCATCGGAGAATCCGCAGGTATAAATTCCATGAGGGAACTGATCAAAACAGTCGCCCCCACAAATGCCACCGTTTTGGTTCTAGGAGAAAGCGGAACCGGTAAAGAGCTCATCGCTGGGGCCATCCATGCACTCAGTCAGAGAAGGGAGGAAAGCTATACGCGCATCAATTGTGCTGCCATTCCAGACCAACTTCTGGAAAGTGAGCTCTTTGGTCACGAGAAAGGAGCTTTCACTGGGGCCATTAAAAATAAAGTAGGACGTATGGAGGAGGCCGATGGGGGAACAGTGTTTCTTGATGAGATTGGTGACATGAGTCGCCCATTGCAGGCCAAATTGCTGCGTTTTTTAGAGGATGGCACATTCACTCGAGTTGGAGGTAACCAGGAATTACAGGTTAATGTAAGACTCATTGCCGCTACAAACAGAGATATCGTTGAAGCCATTCGTGGAAATCAGTTTCGGGAAGATTTGTTCCATCGTCTGAATGTGGTTCAATTCACTCCACCCGCTCTCAGAGAGAGGGGTGAGGATGTGATTGCTTTAGCAAAGCATTTCCTCAAGTTTTTTTCGATGACGATGAATAAAACGATCGATGATTTCACAGACGAGGCAACAATCCTCCTTCGCACGCACCACTGGCCCGGAAATGTACGTGAACTGAGAAATGCAATCGAAAGGTGCGTTATTCTGGAAACAGGAGAGCAAATCAAGCCCTCGAGCCTTCCAGATTTCAAAGTGGAATCGCGTCTGGGGAATTCAGAGCCTTCGAGGGCAAAGTCCGACGCATCGCTCGAAGAACAATTAAAAGAGACCGAACGAGATATTATCCTGCAGAAACTTTCAGCAACAGATTTCAATATTGAAACTGCTGCTGAAACGCTTCATTTAAAACCCCATGACCTGCGATACAGGATGCACCAACTGAAACTCGAGCTTGATTCAGACTAGATTTCAAAATCAGGATTAGACAACCTAACTCCCACGTGTTAAAAAACTTTTTCATGATAGAATTGAAACCAATATGGTTCCTGGCACAGTCCGATATCCATCGG
>JBDQII010000083.1:0-13891 GCA_040264395.1 Verrucomicrobiota bacterium | reverse complement strand
TGGAAACGGTGCAGAATAATTTCAGCTTGATTAACCGGCGCTGCGAGAGCGAGCTAGCTCAAGTTTGTCGCAGGGAACAAGTCAGTCTCCTACCTTACTCACCCCTTGCAGGTGGGGTGCTTTGTGGAAAATATAATAATGGGGCATTCCCTGAAGGAGCTCGATTTTCTCATTACATGATTCATGGCAAGGAGAGGCAGAAAAACATGGCTCGCCGTTTCGTCAATGAGCGTACACTTGCAGTGGTTGATCGAGTCCAGACAATAGCTCGAGAAATAGGCATCAATCCGGTCACCCTTGCAACAGCATGGACCAAACAGCATGATTACGTCGCTTCCACCATCATCGGTGCTTCACACGTAGACCAGCTTGGGGATACACTGAGGGCTGGCGGTGTCGTTTTGGATGAGGAAACCATGGTCAAGATCGAACAGATCGAATCAGATATTCCAAACCCAATGCCTGAAGATGGACTGAGACGCTTGTAATAGGAGATAACAAGAAAACAGAGTACGGGCACTTATCCCAGCCACCTCATTGCCTCGTTACTTCTTACCGTATATTTCCTCGGGAGTTTTGAGCATGGGTTCAGTAATTTTGGAGTTAGCACCTTCTTGATCAATGGATGTGAAAAAACAAGATCGATAACCCTCGTGACAAGCAGCTCCGTCTTGCTCTACCTGAACGAGTAAAGTATCCCCATCGCAATCGTAGGCAATGTCCTTCACACTTTGGGTGTGCCCGCTGGATTCACCTTTCATCCAAAATTTTTGACGTGAACGACTCCAGAAATGGGTCTTGCCTGTCTGCACGGTCTTCTCAAGCGCGGATTCATTCATCCAAGCCATCATTAGTACGCGACCGTTCAAAGCATCCTGCACAATGGCGGGAATGAGGCCATCGCTGTTAAATTTGAGGTGTTTGACAAATTCCATGATTCAAAAATAATGATTCGGAAGGACTTTCGTGCCCTTACCCGTCTAATGAATCCCCTCATGACCACTCAGGTCAAGCAGCAATGGCAAGATCTATGTCATTCCATGGAATGAAAATGTCGCTGGATTACTCTCTCTGGAGGAGTTATATCATACTCAATACACGGCTCATTTTGGAATAAAACCTGCAAGCAACTTATCAGTGCAACAATATTCGCAGATCATGGAATCAGCAAGGATGGGCTTTCGATGCCTGGCTAGTTCATTGCTTGTTTGGGTGCTGACGACCTCTATATGGCTTGATCACTCCTGGGCCACGGAGCCTCCGGACACTGCTGCAGAATGGGTGAGTTTCGTCATTTCAACAATAGAGGGCAAAAAAGAGATCCAGACACGACCTCATCAATTGCTCGTCTGCCTGGCCTCCCCCCCTGTTGAGTGGGCGTTGACAAGATCAAAATCAGGCTACATTAAAAATTGGAGCTACCTCCTCTCAAGACAGCATCGGCAATTTCGCCCAAAATCTGCCTACCGCAGAACCAGACCGTCTTTGGATCAATGGATTATTATTGAATTAAATTCAGAAATAAGTCTGAAAAACGCACTCAAGGAGGTGTGGAAAGATCCGAGTGTTCTGCATGTAGAACCCAACTACCAGGTGATGTTGGCTCAGCAACAACCCGATGAACGCATACCGAATGATTTTTACTTTGATCGTTCCTGGGGATTGAACAACACCGGACAATTTGAGGGAACGGAGGATGCAGACGTTGATTTACCGGAAGCATGGAGCCTGGGGGTCGGAAGCCGAGACGTGCGTGTTGCAATCATCGACACCGGAATCGATTTTTTTCATCCTGATATCACAGAAAACCTGTGGATCAATCTTAATGAAATACCGGGCAACGGTTTGGACGACGACGACAATGGTTACATTGACGATGTCCATGGTTTTGATTTTGTTTCTGATGATGGCGATCCGTTCGACGATCAAGGACACGGAACCCATGTAGCAGGAATCGTAGGTGCCGCTGCCAATAACCGCAGGGGAACCGCAGGTATCTGCCAGGAAGTCAGCTTGATAGCGATCAAATCATTTGGGGTCTCGGGCAGTGCCGATGTCGCCACAGTCGTCAAATCCATGCGATATGCCATTGATCATGGCACGGATATCATCAATGCCAGCTGGGGGGTGGATATACGAAGTGAACTGATGCGCACCGCCGTCGAGGAAGCGGCTGAAGCAGATGTACTCTTTGTTGCGGCAGGTGGCAACAGGCAGAGCGAACAACTTTTTTACCCTGCTGCCTTTGAAAACACGATAGGTGTTGGAGCCACAGATAAAAATGATCAACGCAGTCGCTTTTCCAACTACGGTTCATTCATTGATCTGGCGGCGCCTGGCCAGACTATTTTCTCCACTTTACCGGACAATCGATTTGGCTTTCTGAGCGGCACGTCCATGGCCGCTCCTCATGTCAGTGGCGCTGCCGCACTGGCCTTGTCACGCTATCCTGACTGGAGCGCTCAGGACTTGACGCGCATGCTTTTGAATGCGGTTGATCCCATTCAGCCGAATAAACCCATGGGATCAGGCAGACTGAATGTCTGGAGGGCTCAACAAGTTGTGGCAAGATTACCACGAGGGAAATTCAAACTTTCTGAAAAAGTAGGGGCCCTGATTGATTTTGAAGGATCCGCCGATGGGGAAAATTTCTCCCACTACGATCTAAGCGTTGGTCAGGGCGCTTCGCCTGCAGATTGGCTGCTTCTTCACCACTCAGACACCCCCGTCACAGAATCGTATTTGCTCACTGGTTTTAATACAGAATCCTTGGAGGAAGGATCCTACACTTTCAGGCTGCAGGTTGCTGATACATTTAATCAAACGAACACAGTCAAGCAGACCGTGGAGATTTCCAATGTCGAAATCTCTTCACCTAGAAACAATGACGTTCTGAAAGCTGGCGAAATGGTTCCTATTATTGGCAGTGTATTCGGAAGATCAAGAACCTACAAGTTAGAGCACGGGCTTGGCACATCGCCATCAGAGTGGAGTGCAGCAGGAATACAATTGACCCCACAGGATGAAACGTTCCCTTTTCAGGATACTTTGGGCATCTGGGATACAAGTGTACTGGATCCTAATATGCTTTATTCTCTCAGATTAACTGCGACAGATTCGACGGGTAACGTAAGCACGGAGACAGTCATTGCGATTCATTTGGAAAACGCTATGAAACCCAACTTCCCGATCCACCAATCTATCGGCAAAGAGTTTTCACCTGATGATTGGCATTCGGTTGTGACAGAAGATCTGGATGGGGATGGGGATGATGAAATCATTGTGGTGGAAGCAGGCGACCTGTTGGGCTCCCCAACTTTCTTGCACGTTTACAACCATGATGGAAGACTGGAATGGAAGCATGAATTAGGAGATTCCGTACCCTTTCATGATTTACCACTAACGGGGGATTTGGATGGGGATGGCTTCGTAGAAATTTTCACTGAGGGAGGAACAGGAGGGTTTTTGATGGGATTTCGCCACGATGGAACACTGATGTCCGGCGGGTGGCCGGTCAAGACCTCTTCGAGGTCTTTAGGTAAATCCATGGCCGATTTGGATGGGGATGGCACGATGGAGATTATCGCACTCACCCACGAAAGTTCCATTGGAAGTTTCACTTCCAACCGAAAACTCATGGTGATCGAATCTGACGGAACTATCCCCATCACTTGGAACCTTCAAACCTGCAACAGTGATCTGGATACCATGGAATTGCTACCTGCGATTGGTAACTTGGACCAGGATTCAGATTTGGAGATCGTGAGTGTCACTGGTTGTAATTCCATAGGTATTTTCGATATCAACCAACCCGGCGCTGCAAGGACAAACGCGTATATTAACTCGGGCAAACTCATTACTTCCCCAATAATCGGTGATCTGGATCAGGATGGCGTGAGTGAAATTATCATTGCAGGCAATGGAACCGAAAACAACGTGCAAGGTGGGATTCATGTTTTCAATATTTTCGGTGAGGAACTCTCGGGATTTCCGGCTTTGGTGAATGAACACTTTGACAGTTCTCCGGCACTGGCAGATCTCGATGGTGATGGGGACCTTGAAATCATCGCCTCAAGCCATCGTTCAAACCTCATCCACGCCATCCATCATCACGGTTTCCCAATGGATGGGTGGCCCGTAGGCCGTGTGATGGACGGTCTCCTCAGAGCAACACCACTGATAGCAGATGTTGATGGTGACGCACAACTGGACGTGCTGCTCCCAAGCTATGGTTTCACTTTTTCATTGATTCAGGAAGGCGACAGAAGACGAACAAGTGGACTGAAGGCATGGAACATTTCGGGAGATCCTGTCTATTTCAGGACGGCCTCTGGTAACGACAGGTTGTGGATGGAACTACCTGGCGGCAACCTTCTCAAGATTGGCCCTTTGACGCTCACCGACCTGGATGGCGATGGGTTCCTGGATGTCGTTGGTTCTACTGCCATTGATCTTGAATATTCTTTGGAGGCTCCGCTTGTCAGTATAAAGGACAGGCGAAGTATTTATGCATGGTCTCTCGATGCTCCCTACCGCGAAGACCTTCTTCCCTGGGCCACATATCAAAAAGACGCTCAACGTTCAGGACGTTTTGGGAAAACCATCCTGATCAATCAGCCCCCAATAATCCGCCCTATTCTGAGTCAAACTATTGCTCAAGGTTCTGTTTTTTTCCCCATCAACCTTTTGCGGTTTGGATCCGATCCGGATCATGCATACGCGGACCTGACTTGGAGTATCGACGGGGTCACTGATTTACAAGTCTCGATTGATGAAAATCAAATTGTATCTATCTCTCCACCGAATGTGCAATGGACAGGAGAGGAGCATTTAATATTTACGTTGAAAGACCCGAGTGGAGCAAAGGCGCAGAAAGGTGCAACGTTTAAAGTATTAGCAGATTATAGCCCACCTGAAGCGAATCTTGACCTTGCCGAGACAGAGGAGGACACACCCATCTTAATTTCTGTGCTATCCAATGACCGACACCCTGAAAACCTACCACTGAAAGTAATTGAATTATCCCCACCTTTGAACGGTCAAGCAAGCCTGACAGATCAAGGTGAGATCAACTACCTCCCCAAAAGCAACCACTTCGGCACGGACACATTGCAATATGTGATTATTGATAACGAAGGAGGCATGGACATTGGCGAAGTTCAAGTCGTCATTCATCCGGTCAACGACGCACCTGTTGCCGAAATTGACCGGATCATTTTAACCGAAGATGGCTCTGTTGAATTTGATCCACTGGTAAATGATGCCGACCCAGACGAAGATGAGATTCGGCTTGTTGAATGGACTCAACCGATTCACGGTGCGATGGAACGCATTGAATCTGGTTTGTTTCGCTACATACCAGAAAAAGATTATTTCGGCTCTGATGGTTTCACTTACGTGATTGAAGATGAGCTGGGTATCCGCAGTGAAGGGCAAAGTGAATTACTCGTAAAGGGAGTCAATGACGCTCCCCAGGCGATGTCACAAAATTTAACGATGAATCGAAATAGAGAGATCAGTGTCACCTTCACTGCCAACGATCCCGATGGTGATCCGCTCGACTTTGAAATCATCGATGGCCCGAGCAACGGAAGGGTCCTGGCTTTTCCTGCCGTGGCCACATACATCCCTGAATTTGGATTTTCCGGTACGGATAAATTCACCTACCGTGCCAATGATGGCAAGGTCGATGGTCCCGTTGCAACCGTGGCATTTTCTGTGCGGGACGAAAACAATCCACCAGACCTTGAAGATGCCCTCATCATTACGGCAGTGAATCAGCCCGTTGAATGGAATATTGAAGCCGGCGATGCAGATGAAGACACCGTTTCATATTCCATTAAAAGTGCTCCTGAAATCGGCTTTTTAACCATTGAAAACGGGTTACTGACCTATAGTCCCAAACTCGACCATGTAGGTACTCTCGAAGCGAGAATTGATGCCACCGATGATCTGGGAGCTACTACAACGGCATTATTTACAATTGAAGTGACAGATGAAAACACGCCTCCAAAAGCAAAGGATCAGGGCGTAGAGATCTTTGGAAACAAACCGGAATCTTTCGAGTTGAGTATCGAAGACCTTGAAAACAATCCTATCTCCGTTGAGTATATAATTGAGCCGGAAAATGGCACCTTATCGGGCACCCCCCCCTATCTCACCTATCACCCGTTTACGGATTTCTTTGGCTTTGATCGAATTCAATATATCGCCAGTGACGGTGAGTTTGAAAGTGATTTAGGAACTGTTGTTATCGAGGTGCAATATCCAAATCATAAACCAACTGGTAACAACCAGACGATCAGTCTCCAGATAAATAGCCCGAAAAGCTTCTCTTTAGATGTGGAAGACGAAGATCACGACGCCCTGCAGCGGGTCGTTCTTGAGGGTCCCGACCATGGAATCATTTCAGGTTTAGAAGATCAGTTGGTCTACACACCCAACACCAACTTCAGGGGAACGGATGATTTCACCTGGCGAGTATGGGATGGATTTGGTTACAGCAATACGGGTAAGGTCACCATTCACATCACTCAATATGATCCCGACTTCCGCCTGAAGATCGCCTCCATCAGCATGATCGCAGACCAACAACTTCAAATCATCATCTCCTCCGAAGCCGGGCGACGCTACACCCTCCAATCATCCACAGATCTGCAAAACTGGATTGATCTGAAAACTCAAGACGCCTCCGAATCCACGCTCAGTTTCTTCGATATGGTCGACTCAGAGAAAACGCAATCATACTACAGAGCAGTGGTAATTCGTTGATGAGAAATCTTGAGGATGTTTGTCGATGCAATGGAACGATTTAGGATAGTACAAAAAAATGGAGCGAGTGAAGAGACTCGAACTCTCGACATCAACCTTGGCAAGGTTGCGCTCTACCAACTGAGCTACACTCGCTCTCGAAATGAGAGAGAGTTTTATAAAGTGGCTGGTGATTCTTATCAAGTGTGGATTTCACTTTTTTTCTGTTTGTTCCATTTTTATCGCTTATGCAAGGGGGATTCCATAAGGTTGAATTTTTATCGCATTGACTTCATGTCATTATGATTACAAGAGAATCAATCAAATCAGAACTATGTGAGGCGGGGCTGATCGCAGTGGTCCGCGCCAGGACTTGCGAACAGGCCGTCCCTCTCTCCCATGCTTTAATATCGGGCGGGATAAGGGCCATTGAAATTACTTTCTCAACTCCCGACGCACCTGAAGCCATTCGAAATGTCACACGTGATCTCGGTGATACTGCGATTGTCGGAGCCGGAACCGTTGTTTGTGCGGAACAATGCCATGCTGCATTGGATGCTGGAGCCAGGTTTATCGTAAGCCCCATCCTGCGCACATCGCTGATAGCCCCTGTTCACAAGGCCAACAGGGCCATCATGGTGGGTGCCTATTCTCCGACCGAAGCTCAAACTGCCTACGAATCTGGTGCCGATATGGTTAAGATTTTTCCTGCTGACGGACTTGGTCCCTCCTACATCAAGGCGCTACGTGCTCCACTGCCTGATTTGCCCATCGTGCCCACGGGGGGTGTTCAACTCGATACGATAGAACCCTTTTTGAAGGCAGGATGCGTCGCTTTGGGCGTAGGATCATCATTACTGACCAAGTCTATTCTCGATTCTGACGACTGGCCTGCGTTAACGCAACTGGCACGCCAGTTTTCAGATCGACTCAAACAAGTGCGTCAATCTATCTGAACATTTAAAAACCCATGTCCTCCATCAATCCAAATCAGTCACCAATTCTGCAGTTGGAATTGCCAGGTATTCCCAAAATCAAGTCTGGAAAAGTTCGTGAAATTTTCGATTTAGGTGATTCCTATCTTTTTGTCGCAACCGACCGCATCTCAGCATTCGATTGTGTGATGCCAAACGGAATCCCCACCAAGGGATCCGTGCTCACGCAAATTTCCCATTTCTGGTTTGATCAAATGGAAGGGGTTATCGCCAACCATCGCAAACACACAGCTGAACAAGCTCTTCCTGAGAAGCTGTTACCATGGTCTGAAAAACTCAAGGGACGCAGCATGATCGTCAAAAAAACTGAGCCACTGACCATTGAATGCGTCGTCAGAGGCTACCTGGCCGGGTCAGGGTGGAAGGAGTACCAGAAGGACCGCACCGTTTGCGGCATCACTCTTCCGGATGGGCTGAAGGAATCATCAGAGCTCCCCGAGCCTATTTTCACTCCGGCCACAAAGGCAGAAACAGGACATGATGAAAACATCTCTTTCGAAAAGGCGATCGAGCTCGTAGGTAAAGATACAGCACACCAAGTAAAAAAGATCAGCCTAGAGATTTATCAACGTGCCCGTGCATATGCAAATTCCAGAGGTATCATCATCGCCGATACAAAATTTGAGTTTGGGTATCTTAATGGAGCATTAATGTTGATCGATGAAGTATTGACACCGGATTCCTCCAGATTTTGGCCTGCTGAATCTTATGCACCAGGAAGTTCACAGCCCAGTTACGACAAGCAGTTTGTGCGCGATTACCTGGAAGGTCTGGAATGGGATAAGACACCGCCCGCTCCGGCTTTACCTGATTTTATTGTCCGCAAGACACAGGAAAAATACATGGATGCCTACAATCGCTTAACTGATGAAAATGAAGGGGTCGGATAGGCATTGAAAAATCAAAATTGGATCCTCATGATTTTGGTTTTTTATAATGCGATTTATTCGGTTTAATGATTCCTGAAAGTTGGAAACGAATTAAATCTCACTTACCTTTTCAGTGAGGCAGATTAGATAACATAAAGCGCAAGTGATATAGTGACAACTCAGAGAAAAGTTATTAGGTTGTTGCGCGTATGAATAACCCTTGCAATCTATTAGTAGCGGGAGCTGTGGCTTTGATCCTATCTCAGTCCAATACAGCTCAAGGAGAATCGTGGAAAGACAACACCATTGCGCCGGTAACAAACCCTTTTTACTTTGAAGCTGCTCAAGTCAACACTGAACTACGCCCGGTTTTCATTCATCATGAAATCCCAAGTTCATTCCTAGGGGGTGGTGATGCCAATGTATACGGAGTGCAGGCACGCTGGGCAGTCAACGACCGTTTGGCTCTTATCGCAACCAAGGGCGGGATATGTGACTTGGATATGCCTGCAGCAGGTATTAACGAAACCGGCTGGGCAGACCTTGGCTTTGGTCTGAAGTATGCCGCGGTGGATGATGAAGAGAATCAATTATTGATCACACCTGGACTCAAATTGGAGTTACCCTCCGGTTCGGGTGGCATTTTCCAGAACAACGGTGATGGGGAATGGAATGTATTCGTTTCGGCTATGAAAGGATTTAATGATCTTCACTTTACAGGTAGCGTAGGTGCCCGCATACCCAATGACAACGATGAGGAGTCCTCTTTCCTTCACTGGAGTGCTCAGGTTGATTACTACACCTGCAAATGGTTTATTCCGTTTGTCGCATTCAACTCCTTTACAGTGCTCTCAGGCGGAGATGGAGCGACACCTGTCGAGGGATATGACTTGATTAACTTTGGTTCTGCTGCAGCAGAAGGGGACACTTACAACGCCATTGGATTTGGGTTTCGCTCAAGATTGCATGACAGAGTCGATCTCGGACTCTCTTATGAAAATGGTGTTGGAAGCAATGAAGGTATCATGGATGAGCGCTACATTGTGGACATGGTTATCAGATTTTAGCTCTGATTTTTTAACTATAAATCATTATAAAAAACCGGCGGAAATTCGTTTCCGTCGGTTTTTATTTGATAAAACTGGGCGTGGAAAGACCTACCAAGGATTTTCAAGCGAATGCTTCAAGTGGGGCTCCAAAAGCTCGGGTTCCAAGAGAAATGCATCATGACCTTTCTCGGAGTGAATCGTAATATGCCGGCAACGAATATCGTTTTGCTTCAGAATACGTGCCATTTGCACCTGATCTTCAGGGTAAAAACACACATCTGAATCCACACTGAAAATCATGTACTTCTGGTGTTTACAGGAAGAAAAAAGCGCTTGATAACTATCACTCCTTGCCTCCTTCAATAGATCAAAGCGCAGCCAGGCTTCACACAAGCGGAGATATGTATTGGCGTCGAAGCGGGAGACAAACTTTCTTCCTTGATGCAACAAATAGGATTCGATCGGGTGGCTGAATCGATAATGCTTGAATCCGGTCGAAGGCTGAACGATTTCATTTCTGGCCCGATCTTCCATTGTTGATAGTGATACATAGGTCTTGTGGGCGATCATCCTCGCAAGAGCCAATCCCTGATCAGGAAATACACCACCGTAATAATCACCACCCTGAAAATTAGGATCAGATTCAACCGCATAAATCTGCTCAAAATTGTGAATGCGATGAAGCGTTGTAGCGTAAAGGCTAGCTGCCATGGGAATAACCACGTTGACGCGATCAGGATATCGAGTCGCAAAACTCAAACAAGCCATCCCGCCCATGGAACCTCCTACAACGGCGTGTAAGCAATCAATTCCCAGAGCATTCAAGAGCTTCGCTTGCGAATCAACGATATCTCGGATGGCAATGCTTGGAAATCTAGAGCCAAAAGGATTTCCTGTCTCGTGATCCAAAGAGGATGGCCCCGTTGAACCATAGCAGCCTCCAAGATAATTGGCGCAGATCACGTAGAACTGACTTGTGTCCAAAGCCTTCCCCGGCCCAATGAACTTTTCCCACCAACCCTCATGACATTCATCAGTCCAGTAGCGCTCGACACCTTCAACCGCTTCGTTGTGACCAGCAGCATGCTGACTGCCACTCAGGGCGTGAAAGATGAGGATCGCGTTGTCTTTGGCCTCGTTCAGTGCGCCATAAGTTTCATAAGCAACTTCAGCGGCGACCAATTGATCACCGCTGAAAAGCTGGAGAGGATCACTCTCTGAACTGATAGATGCGAAATGAGTCTGGGCTGTTTCCACAGCAATCCTTAGGCATTGGTAGAAGCCTCAATCGCCTGATCGACATCAGCGATTATGTCATCTATGTGTTCAATGCCTACGGACAGACGAATCAATTCTGGAGTGATACCACCTGCTTTTTGAGCTTCGGCGGATAACTGCGAGTGCGTTGTCGTAGCCGGGTGAATGGCGAGACTTTTTGCATCGCCTACATTAGCAAGATGAGAAAATAAATTAAGCTTTTCAATAAAACGACTTCCGGCCTCTGCGCCACCTTTGATGCCGAATACGACCATGGAGCCACCTTTACCTGCAAGATATTTGTCAGCCAATGGCTTATTTTTGTCACCGTCCAGGGTAGGATATCTCACCCACTCTACACCTGGATGCGATTGCAGATGCTTTGCAAGAGCAAGGGAGTTCTCACAATGGCGTTCCATTCGCAAAGTGAGTGTTTCAATTCCTTGAAGGAACATCCATGCATTGTCGGGTGTGATGCATGCCCCTAAATTCCGTAATGGCACAACACGCATACGCAATATGAAGGCAATTGGGCTCAAATCACCAAGGTCATGCGCCCAACGCACACCATGATAGCTAGACTCAGGCTGTGTCATCAAAGGAAACTTATCGGATTTCCAATCGAACTTGCCAGAATCAACTACAATTCCACCAATGCCAGCACCATGGCCTCCCAACCACTTGGTCAAGGAATGTATGACGATGTCTGCGCCATGATCAATGGGACGCTGCAAGTAGGGAGTGGTAAAGGTCGAATCAACGACTAGCGGCAAGCCATGCTCATGAGCAATCTTTGCTATTGCTTCAATATCCGCAACGTCCAGCCCCGGATTGCTGACAGTTTCGCAAAAGAGTAATTTGGTTTTGGGCGTGATTGCTTTTCGGAAATTTTCAGGGTCATTGGAATCAACGAAATTTGTCTTGATGTTAAACTGTGGCAGGATGTCGTTGAATTGAGTGAAAGAACCCCCATAGAGATTGTTCGCAGATACAATTTCATCACCCGCCTGACACAAATTGATTACAGTGTAAAAAATGGCGCTTGTTCCTGAAGACAAAGCGAGGGCAGCGGCTCCATTATCAAGGGAAGCGACGCGTTGCTCCAGCACATCTTGAGTTGGGTTCATGATGCGCGAGTAAATGTTACCAAGTTCTTTCAGTGCAAAAAGATTGGCTGCATGCTCTGTATCCTTGAACACAAAAGAGCTTGTTCGATAGACAGGAACTGCACGTGCATTAGAGGCGGAATCGGGCGTATGCCCGCCATGTAAACAGATTGTTTCTAGATTATTCATAACGGATATTAGAATTTAATGGTAAGTGCACCGATAGGACAAACCATTTATACACTGGATAGTGCTGGGACCTCAACCAAGCAACTCAACGACTTTAGATTGAATATTGGAAGTATCACGCATAAGGGATTCTCCTACAAGGATAGCAGAAGCGCCTCCTTTTTTCACCTCAAGAACATCCTCGTGCGAGTAAATACCACTCTCTGCAACTAATACGCTACCGGAAGGTCGCCCGGATTCACGCCATAGTTTGGCCATGCGATCGGTTGTCTCCAAATCGACTGAGAAGTCTTTCAAGTTTCTATTATTCACACCCACCAGCAGACAACCAGCGCTCATGACACGATTTAATTCTTCCTCATCATGCACTTCCACCAAAGCGGTCAAACCGGCACCTGTCGCTAATGTATGGAGAGATTTTAATTGTTGATCATCAAGGATGGCTGCGATGAGCAAGATTGCATCCGCACCATAATCGATTGCCTCTTCAATCTGTCTCGCGTCAATAATAAAATCTTTTCGCAGAAGCGGCAGGTCAACCGCCTGCCGGACAGCTTTGAGGTATTCCAGTGAACCTTGAAAATAATCCACATCCGTCAAAACTGATAAGCAAGTCGCGCCCGCATCCTGATAGGCTTGAGCAATCCTGACCGGATCAAAATCAGGGCAGATGACCCCTTTGGAGGGCGACGCCTTTTTGATCTCAGCGATCAATGCGACATCTCCACGCCGAGGCGATCTCAGGGAATCTAAAAAAGGTCGAACACCTCTTTGACTTAATTTGGATTTCAGATGGCCTTCGGAAGGTATATCATATTCAAGACGTGACACTTCTATCAATTTAGTTTGCACTATTTTGTCTAGAATACTCATGTATCTACCTCCTCGATACCCGTAATTTTTTTCAACGGACACCCTGCTCTCAACCATCCATCTACAAAGTCATTCAATTTACCATCCATCACACCCTGAACATCACTTGTATCAATTCCGGTTCGTAAATCCTTCACCATCCGGTAGGGCTGAAAAACATAAC
This sequence comes from Verrucomicrobiota bacterium, assembly GCA_040264395.1. Taxonomy (GTDB): domain Bacteria; phylum Verrucomicrobiota; class Verrucomicrobiia; order Limisphaerales; family AAA164-E04; genus AAA164-E04. The sequence continues at coordinate 640 of JBDQII010000083.1, read as the reverse complement.
TGCGAATTTGATTTCCCCAGGACACACTGCCTTTTTCTCCATAAAAGCGTTCCATGTCCTTTTTTTGCTGATCCTGTTTCAGTGCAAAAATCCGAGATAGGAGCAAATTCATTGCCGTAGCACGATTTTGATGCTGGGAACGCTGGGTCTGACAAGCAACTGACAATCCACTCTCAAGGTGGGTTATGCGAACTGCGGTTTCCACCTTGTTCACATTCTGCCCCCCCTTGCCTCCAGACCGAAAGGTATCCACACGAAATTCAGTAGGAGGAATCGATTCCTGTTCAGTTTCAGCGATTTCAGCAATGACGTCCACACTGGCGAAACTCGTGTGGCGCCGTTTGTTCGAGTCAAAGGGAGAAATGCGAACAAGCCTGTGAACACCGCGCTCGGCTTTGCAAAAACCATAAGCGTTCTCACCCGAAATGAGCATCACCGCACTTTTGATCCCAGCCGTGTCGCCCTCAAGAATATCAGTGACATCTACTTTCCATCCACGCGATTCGCCCCAACGTTGATACATGCGCATGAGCATGTCTGCCCAATCGCAGGATTCTGTCCCACCGGCACCTGCATTAATACTTAATATACAATTATTTGCATCATGAGGACCTGTCAATAAGGTGCTTAATTCCAGGGC
>JBDQII010000082.1:0-13930 GCA_040264395.1 Verrucomicrobiota bacterium | reverse complement strand
CGTGCATCAATGGGGTTGGGAGCCGCTGCGCTTCATGCCTTGAGCAAACCCTCCTTGTTGAGTGCTTCATCCAGGCAATCTGCCAATGCGCCCGGTATTGATGGATTTCCTGATCTTCCAGTCAAAGCCAAACGTGTGATCTTCCTTTGTATGGCAGGGGGGCCTTCACATCTGGAAACCTTTGATCCCAAACCGACCCTGGCCCGGTTGGATGGCCAACCCATGCCTGAAAGTTTCACACAAGGGCAGCCGATCGCGCAGTTGCAGGGAAAAGAGCTCAAGTGTCTTGGGCCTCAAACACAGTTCAGTAAATATGGGCAGTCAGGGCAGGAGATCAGTGACTTTCTTCCCTGGACAGCCAAAATGGCTGATGAGATCGCGATTGTCCGTTCCATGGTGACGGACCAGATCAATCACGATCCTGCGCACACGGTCATGAATACGGGGACGTCTATTTCAGGGCGTCCAAGCATGGGGGCGTGGATCAATTATGGACTGGGAACAGTCAGTGATAATCTGCCGGGTTTTGTTGTCCTGAGCAGTGTCGGTGGTCGTAACCCGCAGCCGATTGCTGCTCGGCAGTGGCACAGCGGATTCCTTCCGAGTCGATTTCAGGGTGTGGAATTTCAATCAAGTGGTGACCCCGTTCATTATGCCCGTAATCCTGAAGGGATCTCACGCGATCGGCAGAGGAGTCTTGTGAGTACTGTTCAGGAGCTGAATCAAATTCGAAATCGTCAGCATTTCGATCCAGAGATTGAAACGCGTATCAGCGCCTATGAAATGGCGTTCCGAATGCAGGCAAGCGTGCCGGAGCTCATGGATCTGTCGGATGAACCTCAGCACGTTCTGGACATGTACGGTACGGCGGGGGCAGATGGGAGTTTTGCTGCCAACTGCCTTCTTGCACGCCGGCTTGCCGAGCGAGGTGTCAGATTCATTCATCTCTATCACCGTGGATGGGATCACCACGGAGATCTGGTGCCCTACATGAATACTTGCTGTGGATTAACAGATAAACCTACCTGGGCTTTGCTGACTGATTTGAAACAGAGGGGGCTTCTGGAGGACACCTTGGTTATTTGGGGGGGGGAATTCGGCCGTACCCCCATGTTCCAGGGTAAAGGCAAAAACCCTGGTCGTGATCATCATATCAAGGGCTTCAGTATGTGGATGAGCGGGGGAGGCGTGCGGGGTGGAACCAACTATGGAGCGACAGATGAATTGGGCTATCATGCTGTTGAAAATATCACTCATGTGCGAGATTTACATGCGACCATGCTGCACCAGCTCGGGATCGATCATCGCAAGCTCAGCATGAAATTCCAAGGGCTGGATGCGCGGTTGACAGGGGTGGAGGATGCGCATGTACTCAAATCCATTCTCAAAATCTGAACGTAATAGAGGATCTTTTGATCGGCTGATTTTCTGCCCACCTGGTGCTCAATCAAGTCTCATGGCACCACTTTCAAATCGCTGCTCCTTTGTTTCAGCCATTCAAAATCATCGGGAGGATTCGCTGCGAAACTTCCTCCCACACCACCCTGAACTGGAGGTCGAACCGTGCCTTCCGGGCCCACAACTTTCCAACGGTGAGTTTCCGAGTGTCCATCTGCATAGGATAGATTCGCGCCTCCATTGTGGTAACTTGCAGGCAGGTTTCCCCATTCATAATCGCCCAGACGATTCATGAAGTATCCGTCATTGATGGTGTCTGGATGTTCTCCAAGAAAAACATGGATTTCAGATGGGCGTCGAATGGTAGAGGATTTATAATTCTGCACAAAAACAGGGTTGAACGCATCCAGCAGCACGCCTGGATCTCCAATCAGGTGATTCATGGAATAGCTCCTGATGCGAGGGCCGTTGGTGGCCTTTGTTTTGTCGGACGGGCATTGGAAGACGGATACGGAATTGCCCACATAAGGCCCCAGCAAACCGTGCGAGACGTAAACGGTATTGGTGTTGTCGGGTGAATCTCCCCAGTCCAGCACGTGATTGACCCAGTTGTTGCGATCTTCACGGGTCTGTTCGCGTCCATGATTGTTAATGAGTCGGTCTTCATGGTCGTCTCCGTAAAGTGTCCACCCCAGTGCCATCTGCTTGATATTACTGAGGCATGCTACAGATTGCGCTTTGCTTTTTGCTTTGGAAAGCGCTGGAAGTAGCATCCCTGCCAGAATAGCGATAATGGCGATCACAACGAGTAATTCAATCAGAGTGAATCCATTTTTAACGAAGACACCATGGGGCTCTGGCTGATTTGGGCTGGCCATTGTTTTCCTGCGCATGGGAAGATCGTGCTTTGCCCTTTCTTCAAAAGCAAGGAAAGGTGTTGTCAGGGCTGGCATTTATTTCGTCGTCATGCTCGCCTGCAATAGCGTGGATCACGCATGGATTGATGCGTTCTTCCGACGAGGCAATGAAAATGGATTTGGATTTGCTGCGGTGAAGTTGACTCATTCAGTGAATCAAAGGTGTGATTGAGTTAGCATGGATGCTGGTAGGATCCAAAAAAGTCAATCTAAGCATATTCATCGCTTGAAGCATCCCTCAAAAGGCCTGTTCATGGGCTCTGAAAAAAACGTGGAATCACGAGGGAATCCTGAACGCATGCCATCGTCCATACGTGTATCCAAGACTATCTCAACAGTATTGACCTTTTTATTCAAAAATAGTACACAAGGCAATTCATCAAAACACGTATCAAGCGTCATACCATGAAATCGAATCAATCATCACACTGGGTAAGCCGGCAATCGCAAAAGGGCTTTACCCTCATCGAATTGCTGGTGGTCATCGCCATCATTGCCATTCTGGCTGGAATGCTCTTGCCTGCATTGTCAAAGGCCAAAGAAAAAGCAAAACAAACTGCGTGCCTGAGCAACCTCAAACAACTGGGCTTTGCTTTTGCCATGTATCTGGATGATAATGCAGATGCGTTTCCAGGCGTTGCTTCGCGAGGGGCTTATCAGCCCATGAAAGAAGATTGGATTTTCTGGAATGTCAACCGTTCTGTGAGTGAGAGAGATTACTTCAATAATCCTCAGAATAGTGCCATCGGCCCCTATATTGGGAATTTTACAACCAATATTTTCAGGTGCCCTTCGGATCAGGATGTGCTCAAGCGTGCACGTGACTTTTATGCAAGACCGACATCTGGGAACCCATACCTGTATAGCTACACCATGCTTAGTTTTCTTGAAGGGGGGCGAAACAAGGGCGTTGGTTCGGTGCTGGCACCAGGAGCAAAACCGCTTTATTACAAACAAACCGCAACCAAAATGCCTTCTCAAAAAATCATCCTTGTCGATGAGAACGGGGATTCCGCTCATAGTCCTTCAACTGCTGACGATGGCCGGTGGGTTCCGCCCAACAACAAACTAACGGCACGTCACGGTAAGAACAAAGGTCAGTCCTTGACGCCTGATGATTTCAATAAAAATGGACGGGGTACTGTGCTGATGGGAGATTTTCACGTGGAAACCATTTCCCCTGGAGCAGCCGCTTCACGTCAACACTACGACACCCAGTGGACTCCCGAAACGGGAAGATAAGGAAAAAAATTTACGTTTATTTACATAGGAAAGCCCACCTCAGCAGGTGGGCTTTCCTATTTTTTATATCTTTCATGGAAGATAGACTCCACCCAATCCCTGATTTCTCTCTGAACAACGATTGACTCATCGAGCATGGAGCGCGTGCATCCAGTGGCTTTTTATGTTTCCGTCATTACTTGAGCGTCACTTGATTGTCGGCAACAACAGATGAACATACCTGGTGTTTATGTGTTTAATTTGGGTTATTCAGTTGTGAGAATAGAATCAAATGTGAAGGCTTACTAGAAACACTTACCTTGCACCGCCACCTTCCTGCGGATTAAGCCAAGGTGTCCCTGCCCAATACCATTTTCTTGCCGGAAGGGTTTCGATATGGCTGTCCGCAAAAGCAACATTGCTTGTGCCTCCGCTGTGGCGAAGGTGTGGGCCACCCCAATTCGGATCCGATGATATGACGCATCCTCCACAAGGTGAACTGTCAGCTGGATCATGTAAAATCCAGCATCCCGCTTTTTCATCGGAATCAACAGTGACACATTTTTCAGGGTCTTTTGTATTGAGTGGTTTACTTCCGCCGTCTGTCATATGAACGACGCTTGAAGGATTTCGAACATCTGTATCACGTAATTGAGGCCAATCTTTCTTGTCCCAGACGTTTGGCCAGTCGCAGCCACCCAGGCGAAAGTTGACGCTGTAATTGGATAAAGCGCGGTCTGCCTGATCGCTTGGATAAATGCTGAACAATTCGTTGAACTTGCGTGTGCGCGTCGGGCAAAGAAGCAGGTTGGTCGTCTGTTGATAAGGTTGGACGAAGTTGAACCAAGCCTTGCGCTCAACATTGGATCCACGGACTGCAAAGGTGAATACATATCTCCCATCATTATCATCGGAATAAATACGGGAAGCCAGAGACATCTGGCGTTGATTGTTGACACAACTGATCTGCTTTGCTTTTTCTTTCGCCTTGGACAGTGCGGGCAAGAGCATTCCAGCGAGTATGGCAATAATGGCAATGACGACGAGCAGTTCAATCAGTGTGAAACCTGCCAGCTTTTTTGGGACAAAGATACCGGATTTTAGTTTTTTAGCTTTCATGGCATTTTAATCATGATCGTCGCGCACGGCTTGATGCGCTGTATTTAATGGGATCATTACCATCCAATTCTATTTAAAGCGCCTTGTCAATGCACTCTTCTGAACTCAGTTTACTTAATTTATTATAACACAATCCCAGGTCATCGTTTCGGTTTGGGCTACGGTCGCTGAAAACGTCGCCAGTGGTGGTGATACAACCACTTATTCAGAAGAAACATCTCAGTCGGCAAGATTCTTCCGATTGCGTTAATCTTGTATTGATGCGGGCTGCAATGTTGAATTGTAGTCCGTATTTTTTATATCCACATGGCTCGTAAAAGAAAACATCTGTTGGGTTTTACCCTCATTGAGCTTTTGGTGGTGATTGCCATCATCGCCATTTTAGCTGGCATGCTTTTGCCTGCCCTTTCGCGAGCCAAGGAAAAGGGGAAACGAGCCAAATGCATGAATAACCTTCGCCAGCTGGGCATTGCGATGATCATGTATGCGGATGACAACAATGATACCATGCTGGAAGCCCGGTTCGGATCAGTTCAGGTTTCGTTGAATCCACCACAAGCCGCAGCAGCGGCAAGTGTGGGGCTGACTATCAGTACGAACCATGGGAATATTCCCGAGGGCGTTGCTAAAATCTGGAGCTGTCCAAATCGACCGACCTTTCCGCAATTTGAACCTCAGTTTCCCGCCTGGGAAATTGGCTTCCAGTATTTCGGGGGAATCAAAGAATGGACCAATCCCACAGGTGCCTACAAATCCAGAAGTCCTGTGAAATCCTCAACCTCCAGGCCAGGGTGGGCTTTGGCGGCTGATGCTGTGTTGAAGATCGATAATGAATGGGGAGGGGGACGTGCGACCGCTTTCAAGGACATGCCTCCTCATAAAAATAGCCAGCGCTTGCCTGAAGGCGGGAACCACCTTTATATGGATGGTTCGGTTTCATGGGTGAATTTTAATAAAATGCTTTTCCTTCACAGTTGGAGCACGGGCGGTGCCCGTAATGCCTATTTCTTTCAAGAAGATATTCCTGAAGAGTTGGTTCCCAAACTCGATTTGATTCGGGCCAAATATTGATAGATGCGTTTCTGCTTGTTCGGCGTTTTCTCAAGCATTAAGTTGCGAGGGAAATTCCTATGAAACTCCTAATATTTTTTTTGTTGATCATCCGTCTCGGAATCTTCCCCGCTCAAGGCGTTGAGGTTGATGATGCTTATCGTTATCACATGGAAGTTCTCGCTCAATCCATTCTGAAGCCCATGGAGTTGGAGATTGCTCCTGATGGTCGCATTTTTGTCAATGACATCGGAGGGAAACTTCACATTCTAGATCCTGAGACCGGCAAAACAAAAATCGCAGGAATCATCGAAGTGTTCTCTGAACAAGAAAATGGATTTCTAGGTTTTGCCTTGGATCCAGAATTTTTGGATAATCAATGGATCTACTTGTTTTACTCTCCTCCTGAATACAGTGGACAGAGACTCAGTCGGTTTCGTATGGAGGGAGACACTTTGGATCTTTCATCCGAGAAGGTCATGTTGGAGTTTCTGGTGCAGCGATTACAATGCTGTCATCATGCGGGAACCGTTGAGTTTGCTCCTGATGGAAGTTTGCTCATTTCAACGGGTGACAATACTTTTCCAGGTGCGCCGACCGGAGGTTCTGCTCCAATCGACGAACGACCTGAAAAGTTTCCTTGGGATGCTCAGAAATCCAGCGCCAATACACACGATCTGAGGGGTAAGATCCTTCGCATTCGGCCTACACCCGAGGGTGGTTATACCATTCCAGAGGGTAATTTATTCCCGGAAGATGGTTCCTCCGGCAGGCCCGAAATCTTTGTGATGGGATGCCGTAATCCCTGGCGCATGAGTGTGGATCAGAAGACGGCCATTGTTTACTGGGGAGAAGTAGGGCCCGATGCGGGAGGTGATTCCGAACGAGGTCCGCGCGGTTACGATGAAATCAACCAAGCTCGCATGGCAGGAAATTTTGGTTGGCCTTATTTTGTTGGAAAGAATTTCGCCTATGCCGATCACGATTTTGCCACAGGTAAGAACGGACCAAAATATGATCCAATGCGACCGATCAACGAAAGCCCGTATAACACGGGAAATCGTATACTTCCGCCCGCACAGCCAGCGTTCATTTATTGGCCCTACGCCGAATCACCGGAGTTTCCAATGCTTGGCTCGGGTGGACGGACCGCATGTGCGGGGCCGGTTTTTCATTACCGAGCTGAATTTGAAGATACCGAAGGATTCCCTCAACACTGGGACAACAGCCTTCTTTTCTGGGATTGGCAACGTCCCTTCATGAAATGGGCTCGTCTCGATTCGGATTCAAACCTTGTGGGTATTGAAGCATTCACCGATGCAGTTATTTTGCGTAATGACGGGAAAGCACTTGAAGGTCCTGATGAGGTTAGACGTTTTCAGATTCAAAGACCTGTGGATGCTCAATTTGGTCCAGACGGCTGTTTGTATCTGTTGGATTATGGACGGACCTGGGGGCCCAATGAGGATTCACAGTTGATCAAAATTTCCTATTATCGTGGGAATATCCCGCCTGTTGCAGTTGCCAATGTCTCACCAGATGCAGGCAAGGAACCATTGACCCTTCAATTGTCTGCTGAAGGATCGATGGATCACGAAGGAGACGCACTTCATTACACCTGGACCGTGCATCCCGGGGACACCAAAATCGCAGAAGGGCATGACGCTGAGGTGACTGTTCAATACCCGGGCAATTATATTGTAACATTGTCAGTTGAAGATGAAAAAGGTGCCGTCACAAAATCCAGTGTTCCATTGCTGGTTGGAAATACTCGCCCCAACGTAACATTGATTTCTCCTGTGGACGGTGATTTTTTTGAACCGGGAACTCCCATTCCGTATCGAGTGCATGTTCAAGATGCCGAGGATGGGGATTCGGAATACAACGATGAGTTCATGGATGCCAAGGTCAATGTGTCGGCCAGATTTTTGAAGAGCATGAAAGAAACGGAAATTGTTCCCGCGGGGCTTGCTGCGATGAGGAACAGTGATTGCCTGAACTGTCATGCGGTGAATCAGCGTATTGTGGGACCTCCGTTGATTGAAATTGCCAATCGCTATCGCGATCAACCTGATGCGATGCCAGAAACCGTCAAGCGGATCATTCAAGGTTCGGTCGGTGTTTGGGGTGAAGTTCCCATGCTGCCCCATTCGCAATTGGCCGAGCAGGAAGTAGAGAAAATGGTTCAATGGATTTATGGACTCAATGCTGAAAACGAGTCCGGTGCGTCGATCAGGGGGCTCGAGGGCCATCTGCAAGCCAGTGCTGAATCAGAAAATCGGTTCGCGATCATTGAAGCTGTTTACACGGATTTTGGCCATGAGTCTGTCCAGCCGTTGACTGCCTCTGCGCGCGTTCGATTGCGTCAACGAGTGACTGAAGCCGAACACTGCGATGAATACTCAGGTTTGAAAATCCTCGGCAACAAACTTGGAGCAATTGAACACGGCTCTTTTGCGTTGTTCAAAAATATTCCTCTGGCTCAGGTGTCTGGCGTGACCGTCCGAGTGGCATCCGGTGGTTTGGGATGTCGCATGGCCTTGAGGCAGGATTCCATAGAAGGCCCCGTCCTTGCACTTTTCGAGGTGAAGCCAACGGGTGGCTACAATGAATTTGTCGAACTGACTTCTGAATGGAATACATCGCAGGCGCGATCTGATATATTCATTACCTTTGAAAATGAGGGCAAAGGTGGTTTGATGGATTTGGACTGGATTCGGTTCAACCCATGATCGGGGGTTGCTGTTTTTTCAAACTCGTCTGCTTTTTATCGCTGCGAATGGAAGCATGGCATATCCCGCGGCAGGCTCTTCAAGATCAGTGAGAATCTGGCTTGTTTGCGATGCATTTTTCTTTCACTCCCATTTCAGGGCGCAGGCACTGCGCTTGACAAGCGCACTCGATAGAGTTGTCCGATGCCATCGCTTTTTTGAATACGCGTTTGGATGGTTCGGTCAGTGGAGGTGGCGGAGATCACCCTGACTTCCTTCCACCATGCTTCCCCCTTTAGTGAGGCGGATTCAAGTAAGTAGGATTTGCCGGCTTTGGCTTCGAAGATGAGCTCAAACATTTCAGGCTTATCCTGATTCCTGATCAAAATCAGCCTTAATAGACTCGTGGCATCATTGGGAATTGTGCCGCTCTGGTATTCTTCCCAATTCGTGGCGCCATCAAAGTCCCGGTCGCCATCTGCCCCGTGCTCTCCAGCGTGACTTTGCGGGTCGATGCCATGAGCCAATTCCCAATTATCAGGTAAGCCATCTCCATCGCTATCTACCAGATTGCCCGAAACAGTGAGGAGTATCTCTCTGCCGACACTTGTGCCAATGGTGTTTGACACGTGCAACTGATAGATACCCGACTGGACTGGCTGAATGTTTTGAAGAGTCAGAACAGATGAATCTTCGTTCGTGACTGGTGCTCCATTAAAATACCATTGATAGGACAGAGGCGCACTACCCTCCACGTCGGCTTGGAGAGATACGTTTTGACCTGTCATCAGGTTAAGATCATCGGGTTCTGATCGAATGAACGGTGCCAAATGTGATTCAACAACAAGGCACTCCGCATTGAAGCTGATGTCTGAACTCGCACCGTTGGCCTGATGCATTTCAATCGCCAGCACATTACTCCCCTTGTTGAGCAATTCCACTGGAATGGAGGTCGTCAGCCAGTCACTTTCGTTATTCCCTGAAATCGCTCCAATAGCGCGCGTAGAAGGGAGTATGTTGCCCTCTGGAAGGTTGTCACGGAATACCTCTGTTCCGTTAAGATAAGCAATGACGCCGTCATCCCGCACGATACGAAGCTCGGCTGTAATGGGCTGAATATCCTCTCCAAGCGTAAAAGTATGACGGAACCAGGACGTGGTGAATTTGGAGGAATTACTTGGGCCGAATGAAATCACAGTGGCTTCGTCTCCATCACCATAGCCCAGCTCAGCCTCACCCAGTTTCCATGTGCTCTCATTGAATGCGGGTGTCAACCATGCAGCACCGGGAACCTGGCCATTGTCCAGATAACGCCACGGAGCGTCTCTGGCAACAAGGATGTGCTGCTCTTGTGAGGTAGTCACCGCGTGTACGTTGATCACTTCAGATGGATGGTTTGTTCCTGTTTCATCGACCACTTTGGCTTGAAGCGAATACGTTCCATTTTTCGATGGGATCCATGAGATGGAATAGGGCCTCTGTGAGACTGTTCCTATTTCCAGTCCATTAGCGTAATAAGTAACCTGCATGACCTTGCTATCCGAATCCTCAGCTTGAACTCTCAGGGGAGTTTCAATTCCGGTGCCTATTACTTCACCATTCCCTGGCTGGGACCAGACAATGGTGGGTGGTTGGGATCGGATTTCAATGGATGCTGACTCCGAGGTGTGAAAACCCAACCGATCATCCTGAGCCCGTGCTGTCAGTAAATGATGACCTGCGGGTGCGTTTTTCCAAATCCAGGTATAGGGTGTCGTTGAGTCTTCCCATAGTTTTTCTTCATGATTGTAAAAGCTGACCCGATCGATTTCGCCATCGGGATCCGTTGCTACCGCGGACAATGTAATGTCCACTGGACGATCAAAGATCGCGCCGGCTGTGGGTTCAATCAATGCGACTGTGGGCTTCAGATTGAGGGCGTTCAAGGTTCCTGGTGTTGGCGGTCCTGCAAACCAGTGGGCGGCGTCATTCCCATAGGCATGTATCGGTCGCCGCTGCAGGGAACTTCCTGATCCATCGGCCTCGACCGGCCAGGGGACGGTATCGTCAAAAGCGACTTTGTCCACAAGAATATAAGGTACGTTCTCTGGATCAGGACTATCGGGTTGCATGAGCTTCAGAGCTTCACCTGCATTGTTAAGTTTCCCTTCCCATGGGCCTGTTACGGGGATGGTGTCAGGTATTTGGTAGCGGGATCTGAAGTTTGACAATAGAGCTGAATCAGCCGGATTGAAACCGACAATCAGTAGGCGGCTGTTTGGCTGCAATGAAGGCATTACAGGAAAATTGAAAACAACAGCTCCACCCAATTGCCAACGATTTTCTGGGTGATCAGGATCATGCAGCACCTGATCTATCCCTGAAATATTCTCAATTTCGATGAACTCGGCCAGTTCGTTGCTGATATTCTCATCCGGAAGTTTTGGAGGGTGATACATGATTTCCGAAATCACCCATGGGCCTACCATTGGGTTGGTGTTGATGCTTCCCAATGTGGGTTGTTCAGTAAGGATAAAATGCTCCTCCTGATCACTCGTACGGTGCAGTCCGAAGCTTGCGCCATTGGGCGAGGCTCCAAATGCGAAACCATGATGTGTGCCGAGAAGTCTGCCTTGATTGTCAGTAGCGAATAAATACACCTCATCTCCTTGTGATCCTAACGCGAACGCATTCGGTGATTCAGGATCTTGATTGAAATCTGCTTCAGTGAATACCAGATAATCTCCGGCATTCACTGAAGTGGTAGCGGGGATTTGATATTTTTTTGGTTCAAAAAAATCATCAGTCAGGAACCATCCTCCCACTTGGATATCTGAACCAGTAGGGTTCCATAGTTCGACGGCATCCAATTGTGGAAGGTCCGTATGCGCCAGGATTTCATTGATCACAATACCCATCGGAGCGTTCGGCATGGGATCGCGTTCACCGGGCGAACCCCCAGGCACCGCACTGGCTATCCAGGAGTCGGATGCTCCCCATAGATTCCAATCCCGGTTTTCGTCAACAACGCTCAACGAGAATCCCAATCCGTCGGTAATCGGTTGCCAGGAATCGTCGAAGGCAAATTCCAATATTTTTTCGCCTGTAGCATCCTCAAGCCTCAGCGTTTCTCCTCCATTGCTCAAAGCTCCCCTGAACTCTCCTGCGATATTTTTCTGATTACCGTAGCGGGCCTTGAATGCAGCAGAATTATGGACCACAACAACGAATGCTCCAGGTAACAATGTTGTGATGGAACTGTCTGTGAAATCAAAAAGAACCCCACTGCTCAACCGGATTCCATGCAGTTCAAGCGGAGTCGTTCCGGTGTTGGTGAGTTCAATGAACTCATACTCTTCCGGATCGTATGGAAAGGCCATAACCGGATCTGGATGATAAAAGATTTCAGTGATACGAAGCTGCTGCTGGGCTTCTGATGCTCTTCCCTCAAACGAATGACTGGCCTTGGTTTCTCCCAGCGTGTTCACCAGCTGGAGGGTTTCTCCCCTCGCATTCAGTTTCCCCCCGTAGTTTCCCTGTACGAATACTCCCTGCCCCCCTGTTGGTCGGGTGGCTCTCGAGCGGAAAGAGGAAACATCGGGTGAAATATAAAGGTGATGGTTTCTGGGGATCACTGTTCCGGGGCTAAAAGTATGCCTGACACCTCCCTCAATTTTCCAACCTGAGAGGTCGATTGCAAAGGCGTTTGGATTGATCAGTTCCACGTATTCCTCCTCTTGATTTCCTGAACTGGGATTGAACTCGATGGCGCCAAAAGAAGGTGCTGCAGAGGGAGGTTGAGGTGTTGGTATAGTGTCGCGGTTGATTCGAGGGTTCTGCTGGAACAGGAATTCGCGGCGACCTGGTAAGTGAATGGAGAGGATACGTTCGGCTTCCTCCCGCATTTTATTCCGGTTTCCCCAACTGCCCCATCGTTGGTAATCCAAATCGGCATCGGAGGTGCCAGTTCCCGGGGGATCCATTGCATCCAGCATTTGAAGAATACGTTTCTCAATGATCAGGTCTTCATCTGGAGTATCGGGTGACTGAAGCAAAGTATCCATCACAGTGCGTAATCGACGCAGCACCATCGCCCTGAATGCAGGTGCATCAAACATCAATTCATAAAGACGGTTCGAGGGTTTTCCTTGCTGCGAGGCATTGTAGAAATCCAACTCGTTATTCTGAAACAACGTGTCCGTGAAATACCCGCGCGAGTCCAGCCAGTTTCGTCCCCATGATAAATCCACATCCCATGGAAGAAGTGCCCACTCGCCTGAACCCTCACTGTCCCGATATAGATAGTAATTCTTGTGCCCATGATCCTGACTGCTACAAAGGGCCAGCGCGACGCAGTAACTGATGGTCTGCGGCAGATCGATGATATCCCACGCATCCATAGTCCGCTGCGCCAAAGATCGACCTTCATTCAGTGTTGAAACCAGAGTTTGCAGATCGCTCGTACCTTCCCATCGACGGGTTTTCTTTTCATTGCCTCCAGCGCCCCCCAAGTTGTTGTACATTTTATAGAGTGCACCATCAGGATCGCGTCCCACACGCTCAAGCCAGCGATCATCACCATCCTCCATCATATCGGCAATACTGAAAAATTCAGCGTTTCGCTGAATGCGGACCTGAAATGAAAAATGACCGAGACTTCCCGATTGTTGAATCATTTCATAGGCGAGGGCATTGCGGACACGGGATTTATCACCCCAATTGGTCATCAATCGGATGTCTTTCACGCGCCGTTCACCTGGGCGGTATTGAAATCGATGATCCGAGGTGAAATCCAGATTGTAACTTTTCTTGGGAAACCCTCTCGAACTCTGGCCATGGATGCTGATGTGGAGATTGTCGTAGAGTTCGCCTGCGTAGTACAGCGATGCACGAGTACCCGAACTCGTATTGGCAGCAGCGACGTTTCTTATGAAAAGTTGAACGACCGGCAGCGTCGATTGAATGGATGGATCGATCACGGTTGTTCCCTGATAGGCTTCCGAGTCACGGGGCTCAGGATAGAGTGGCCACCGGGAGCTGTTTTCGTCGGTGTCTGTTGCAGTAACGTAATAGCGAATCAATTCTCCTGCTTCAGCTGCCTGCGCCGGAATGGTAGCGGTCCAGATGCCGTCCTCTGCGGTGACGTCTCCGAATTGTCCGCTGTCCTGCATGGTCAGGGTTTTTTCAGAACCGAACTGGACTCGGTAATGCAAATGCAATTGATCCAGTGGAGCTATGGCAGAGGACGCTTGCACGGTTACTTTCAATGCCTCGTTTGCATGTGGTTGTTCAGGGGCATGTGTGGCATTTGACAGCAAAGGCCCCATGTTGCCTCCTGCTCCATTGGGTTGCCCGGGACTGGGCTCGGTGAAATAGCGAGGCACAGTCGTTGTCTCACCATGCCGGATAGCGACAAGCTCAGCCTGCATCAGGAAATCGCCGTTCAAGGTGTCCTTGTTCAATCCCTGAAGAGAGAGGATGTTTCTGCCTGCAACCAGGGTATCCATGCTGCCACTTAGATCGAATTCCTCCCAT
>JBDQII010000081.1:0-13932 GCA_040264395.1 Verrucomicrobiota bacterium | reverse complement strand
GTCCCACCTGCCTCGCCACTTGAACGGAACATAAGTCGGGTGGTACGGTCGATACGGGGCCGGTCCCAGCCACAGGTCCCAATCCAACGTATCGGGAATTGCGTGTGTGCCAGAAGGACGATTTTCTCCTTGAGGCCACCAGCCGTTTGGACGATCTGTCCAAACATGCAATTCTCTTACTTCCCCGATCGCACCAGAATGAATGGTGTCGATTGCGCGCCGCGTTCCCTCCATGGCATGACCTTGTACGCCCATTTGTGTGACTACGCCGGCTTTGCGCGCTTCTTCCTTCATGCGTCTCAATTCATAGATCGAATGCGCAAGAGGTTTTTCGCAGTAAACATGGAGCCCGCGCTGCATGGCTTCGATTGAGGCAATCGCATGAGTGTGGTCGGGTGTACTCACGACGACGGCATCCAGCGATTTTTCCTTATCCAGCATTTCACGGAAATCACGGTAATGTGGAACGTCAGGATACTTTGCGTATACGGGTTGTGCCCGACGATCATCCACATCAGCAAAAGCAATGAAATTTTCGGAACCAAGTCCTGCCATGTTGGAAGTGCCACGTCCTCCCGGCCCAATAATGCCGAGGTTTAACTTTCGGTTTGGATCCGAGCGCACGATGCTGGTGCATCCGGTGACTATTCCACTACTGGTGATCCCGGTAGCGAGCAAAGCTGTATCATGAAGAAATTTACGGCGTGATTGTTTATTGACAGAGTTCATGGCAAGGGGTCGTAATAATTAATCAAAAGAGCTTGTCTTTGGCAATTGATTTCGGTTTTCAAGGTTCCTTAGTGTGGGATCGGTATCAGATTATTGAGACCCTGACTGCTTTTTGGTGACTTCTGGGATTCAGCACGCGCTTGAATGGGAAACGTTGCGAACCGACACGCGTTCCTACGATCTGGATATTAGATCCCATTGAATGTTACACGATTCAAATGGCACAACATTTCTCCCGAGGCTCCATGATCTGCTTATCCTCAGTCCTTGTTCCTCTGGAAAACATCTTGAGGCAATAAAGAGGCAGCGGCTTCGTCGCAAATGCACTTTACATCGTTGTGAAGGGAAAGAAAAGAAGCAGGAAACAGGGAAGATACCCCACCTGTGACGAGCCGCTTGAGTTGTTCGGCCTTGCTGTCACCAAACACAAGCAACAAGATTGATCTGGAAGCTAAAATATCACGCATCCCGAGCGTCAGACCATGAGTGGGGCATTTTCTTGTTGTTGCCAACATGGAATGAGCCAGTGATTGATCCGTCAGTTTGGCGACGTGTGGCGCAGCGATTAATTCATCAGCTGGTTCATTGAACCCCAAATGACCATTCAATCCCAGACCAAGAACACAGAGATCAATCGGACCATGGATCGCAAGCCAGTCTTGAACGCGTTGGCATTCCGCTAGTGGAGCTCTTGAATTGCTTTGAAAAGATACGTATCGCGTTGCGGGTATTTGCAGCGGTCGTACCAGGATTTTTTGGAGATAATCTTCGCACGTTGCTGGATCATCCATATCAAGACCACCCCATTCATCCAGTTTCAAAAGGTGGATCTTTTCAGGTGGATTGTTCCTGGAAAGAATCTCGCTGACAAACGCCTTGTAAGCTCCGGTTGGACTGTCTCCTGTGGCAGCGCATAAGATAAGTTCAGGTTTCATCCTTACTTTCTGAGCCATGTAATCCCCGGCTTCCCGGCTTCCGTTCATGTAGTTTTTAGCAATAACAAGTCGTATGTTTGATTCACGGCTTGCATTTTCGTTCTTTATCATGGTGATTGCTTTAGAAGGTGCGAATGATGCCATGATCAACGTGGAATGAGGGCACAAAAGGACTGCGTGTAACAATATGAATACTCGGGTCTTGTCCAATCATAATTATTGCTGAGTTTTCACAAGTAATATTCATCGCTTCGATAGCTTTCTACAGGAAATGCTGCAGGTGAGCATGTCTTCAATGGCCCTGCACACGCTGCTGCTGCGCGGGGTAGGCCTGATTGACTCCGGGCTTGACAGGTAAAACCTGTCAACAGGTGATTGCCAGTCATCTTTGTTGGGTTAATCAATACCTGATTAGTCCGGCTTCTTTTCTTTTGGATTTCCAAAGAAATATCCTCCTGCGATGGCTCCCATTGCCATGCAAGCAATCGGATAAAACGCCAGTAAATATGTAATCAGACTCCATTCCTTCGCATCTCGATACACGATTGCAGGTTTGGGGACTGAAAAAAAAGAAAGGATGCTACCCAGGGCAATAAAGCCCAGAATCCCGGCAGAAAGACCGATGATGATTCCGATGAAAAGATTGGAAACCCACATCAGTGACAACTTGTTTTTCATTTTTGACTTGTTGTTCTGCCTCGTATCTTGGTCTTGTGTTTCCGTAGTCCGCTTTTTTCATGACGCGAACAAATTTTATAAGCGTTGAGACACAGTGCATTGTATCTGTGATTCTTCTATGTTCAACGATTACATAGCAATTCCTGCTAGAGCTTGAGCAGCTGTTTTTACATGATCAGGCCAGACGCCGATCTTTTGACAAGTGGTGCGGGTTGTTCTAGTAATGGTCCATGCGAATTTGGAAGTGCCTATTGGGTTTGCTTTTCATCCCTTTCTATCACGGACACTGGTTTGTTTCGGCTGCCGTAACGCGTCCAGCGCGTTTGGAAGATGTCGAGATACTGAAGCACTTGCAGCCTAATCCAATTCAATCGGATCACCCCACGCTTCAACAGATGTTCCTTCCTGAGGGGTTTAGGGCAGATCAGATCGCGAGCGAGCCGGACGTCCTGCAGCCGATCGCCTTCACTTTCGATGAATTGGGTCGAATATGGGTAGTCGAAGCCTTCAGTTATCCTGAAAAGCAACCAGAGGGACAGGGCAAGGATCGTATTTTAATTTTTGAAGATTTTGACGGGGATGGCTCTTTCGAGGATCGGAAAATTTTTGCAGAAGGTTTGAATCTGGTCAGTGGGATCGAAGTGGGTTTCGGTGGAGTCTGGCTGGGCGCAGCGCCTGAGTTGTTGTTCATTCCGGATGAAAATCAGGACGATCAGCCTGATGGGCCTCCTCAGGTGCTGCTGGATGGCTTCGGTTACCAGGACACGCACGAGACCCTGAACAGCTTTGTGTGGGGGCCTGACGGCTGGCTTTACGGTAACCAGGGAGTGTTCAACTATTCCAGAATCGGTAAACCTGATTCTAATGATGCGCAGCGCACTGAAATGCGAGCAGGTGTTTGGCGTTATCACCCCATTAAACATAAATTTGAAGTCTATGCGCATGGTGGGAGTAACCAGTGGGGACTTGATTACGATCAGCATGGTCAATGGTTCATGACGCACTGCCGCAGCTATTGGGGCAAGGGATCGACGACCCATGTCATTCGCGGAGCATATTATTGGAACCAGTCCAATAGCAATTATCCGGATTATATTGAGCCGAATCCGCCGTCGAGTCATGACTATTTGAGAACCTACCTGCTGGCCTCTGCCAGGTATGGTCATGGTGAAGGGGGCGCAGGCGCTCCGGGAAGTCGCCGGGTCTATGGCGGCCACTCGCATGTCGGAACCATGCTTTACCAGGGCAATAATTGGCCTGCTGCTTATCGAAATCAACTCTATACTCATAACTTGCACGGGCATCAGTTGAATGTTCAGGTGAATGAGCGCGATGGATCCGGTTACAATACCGTACACGCCGGAAAGGATATGTTGATGGTTGCAGATCCTCGTTACATCGCCATTGATCTGAAATACGGGCCGGATGGTGCTGTCTACATCAATGACTGGTATGATACTCAGCATTGTCACAATCCAAATACCGAACAATGGGAGCGAGGAACCGGGCGTATGTATCGCATTCAATACGAAGCGACCTATGAACCGACACTTGTGAATTTGTCGCGCAAGTCGGATCGTGAATTAGCCTGGCTGCAATTACATCAAAATGCCTGGTTCGCTCGTACTGCTCGACGGCTCCTGCAGGAACGCTCTGTTAAAGGCGAAATTTCACCAGATGCATTAGAAGTGCTCCGTAACATGTCCGTGGAGCATGCCAATGAGAATCGGCGATTGCGTGCCTTCTGGGCGCTCCACGTCATTGGGGAGGTTCAAGGTAACGATTGGCTTACCTATCTCAGGGATGAATCGGAATACGTGCGTGCCAACGCAATCGAGTGCATGAGTAGCCAGGAACAAGTCGTTCCCATCGCGGCGAGTCAGCTAGTCTTGATGGCTCTTGATGATCCGTCGGCGTTTGTACGATTAAGGCTTGCTGCCGCATCAATCAAACTTTCAGAAGATAACGGCTGGAAAATCATCGAAGCTTTGGCCAGGCATACCGAAGATGCACCGGATCGTAATTTGCCGTCCATGATTTGGTTTGCTCTCGCTCAAAAGATGCCCGCCAATCTGGAACGTGCGTTCCAGCTCATGGAGTCAGAACAACCCATCATGCCGGTTCTCGAACCTTTGATCGTATGGTATGCCGCCAAATTAAAGGGGGAGGGATTGGAGGAATCCATCACTTATCTTCAAAAAACAGCCGCCGTGGACCGAGGGGGGTTGTTGAATGCTATCTATCTTGCCCTGCAACATGAGCGACGTGTCCCCATGCCTCGCCAGTGGGAGTTTATTTCGAATCGGTTGTATGAAAATTCTGATGATTCAATTCGATTGCCTGCTGAAAAACTGGCAGCGATTTTTGGTGACCGGAAAGTGTTGCCAAAAATGCGTTTGCTACTTGCCGATACCTCGAAATCCGAAGACGAACGTCGCCATGCTCTGGGGATTCTCACTATGGCTGGGGATGAAGCCCTGATTCCGATTGGCATTGGACTGTTGGATGAACCTGCGTTCCAATCCAGCGCGATTAACTTGCTGGCACGCTTCGATCATCCAGAGAGTGCGGATGCGCTCCTTGCTCGATTGGATCGGTTTGAAAGGAAGGATAAGGTCGCCGCATTGAATACGATGACCACCCGATCTTCGCTGGCCGTGCCTCTTCTGGATGCAGTGATCGCAGGGAAGCTTGAACGTGATCTCCTGACAGCCTATTACCTGCGTCAATTGCAGCAACTGAACTCGAATGCAGTCAGTGAAAGGATCTCCAGGATTTGGGGGCAAGCCGCTGTGGCATCGGAAGAAAAAGCGCAGTTCATTGAATCGCTGGATGCGATCTATCGAGAAGCTCCATTGTGGGCCTACAGTGCAGATGAAGGGAAAAGGCATTTTCAGCTACTCTGCAGCAGCTGCCATCAAGTCGCAGGAACAGGGGCGGCGATTGGACCGGATTTAACAGCGGCCGGCTCCAGCGGAAGCAGGTATTTCATTGAAAGCATGATCGATCCCAACGCGGTCATTGGGCAGAATTATCAAGTCACGGAAATAAAGCAAAAGGACGGTGAAATGATTGCGGGTTTATTAGTCAGTGAGACCGAATCTTCAGTCGTGATAAAAACACTCACCGACACCGTGACGGTTTCCAAATTGGCCATTTCTGATCGTCAGCTCTCGGAGCATTCCATGATGCCCGAAGGTTTGCTAGATGGCTTGAATAAACGGCAGCGGATTGAACTCATTAAATACCTGACTTCTTTGTAGTTGTTGACGGTAGGGGGGGTAAATTAACGGTTGGTAGTTTCTGTTTTTTATCTCACGCCCGCTGCGCTTGAGATGCAAAGGTCGTAAGGAGGTAAAAAATGATTTGGCTGAAAGAGCGAAAAAAACTCCGCGTCTCTGCACCTCAAGCCCGCGCAGCAGGGCGAGCGCGAGATATGAGTTCAACACGCTCGTTGTGCGCTACGCGTCGCCGGTTTCAATCTTGGATAATTCCTCCCAGCGAGCGTAAAGCTTAGCGACTTCTTTTTTTTGTGTTTCCAGTTCCTTGGTCATGTCGGCTGCTTCATGCGCATGATCAACATAGAAGCTGGGATCGTTCAGTTTTTCTTCCAATGCCTCTACCTTCGATTCCGCTTCAAGGATGGTTTCTTCCATGCCCTCGAGTTCACGTTTCTCCATGTAGCTCAAACGTCGCGGGCGGTCTTTTTTGGCGCGTTTTACTTTTTCTGCAGGAGTTGAAGGATGAGTGGATTGAATCGCTGATTGTTTGCGAGCTTCACGTTCTTTGCGTTTTTCAAGATAATAAGAATAATTTCCGGGCTGATTGAATACGCCGTCAGGTTCGAAAGCGATGATTTGATCACAGATGCGGTCTAAAAAATACCGATCATGGCTAACAACAATCACGCTGCCATCGAAATCAGCCAGACTTTCTTCGAGCATGCGGAGACTTTGAAGATCAAGATCATTGGTTGGTTCGTCCAGAATGAGGAAATTCCCACCTCGCTTTAACACCTTTGCCAGCATCAACCGCGCGCGCTCACCACCGGAGAGCTGTGCGATGGGTTCATTGGCGCGATGATCTGGAAATTGAAACCGTCGCAGGTAAGCTCTGGCGCTCATATTCTGTGTTCCGAAGGTAACGGACTCATCCCCATCCGATATCTCCTCAAGCACCGTCCCCGTTCCATCGAGCTGCATGCGAGATTGGTCAATGTAGTTGATTTGAATCTTTTTACCAATGGTGGCCGTTCCCTCGGTTGGTTCCAATGCTCCCATGCAAACCTTGAGCAAGGTCGTTTTACCAACCCCATTTTTGCCGACGACACCAATACACCGTCCAGGTGTCAGGGATAGGTCTAAATTCCTGAATAACCAACGCTCCAGGTTTCCTTCGCCTACTTTGACTCCTGCCTCTTCCAATTCCACTCCCACATTTCCCATGCCTGGAGGGGGGGGGATGAGGACGTCCATTTCCCTTTCTTCAGCAGGTGCTTCGAGACCTTTGATCTCGTAGTAAGTATCCAGTCGATGCTTTGACTTGGTCCGTCGAGCGCGGACACCAGCCTTCACCCAATTCAGTTCCTCGCGCAGAAACCGCTGACGCCTGCGTTCCCCCTGATCTGCGATTTGCTGACGGATGGCTTTGGATTCTAGAAAGGCGGTGTAGTTACCAGGATGAGAAAAAGCTCGTCCTTGGTCGATTTCAACAACGCGCGTGGCTATCGTATCCAGAAAATATCGATCATGCGTGACAAACATGACGGCACCCGAGAAGGATTTTAAATAATCTTCCAACCAATTAATGGTAGCCGCATCCAGATGGTTGGTGGGTTCATCCAGTAAGAGCAAATCCGGTTGGGCAACCAGAGCACGGCACAGAGCAACACGGCGTTTTTCACCCCCGGATAATGAACCGACGTTGGCTTCCATAGGAGGCGCGGAAAGAGAAGTGGCCACGGTTTCCGCACGGGATTCCAAATTCCAACCATCAGCCAATTCAATCTTTGCAAGCCATTCCGCTTGTTCCGTAGTGGAACCCTCACCCGCTTCATAGCGTGAGATCCATCCCTTCACGTCTGATGCGCCAGATAAAATATTATGTCGGACTGACGAGGACTCCTCCAATTCAAACTCCTGCGGAAGATAGCCGACACGGAGTCCCTTACGGCGTGAAAGGTCACCGCTATCGGGTTTTGATTGGTTTGCGAGAATTTTTAATAAACTGGTCTTACCACAACCATTCCTTCCGACCAATCCGACTTTTTCTCCCGCACTGATGGCCACGGTGACTCCGTCCAACAGGCGTAAATAGTCATAAGCCAAAACCAGATCCGTGGCGGAAAGCAACATTGTATTTGATGGAAGCGAAGCCATAAGCGCGATATCAAAGGAATGAATGAGCTGGATAACAAGGAATTTCGCAACGGAACTGCGTTTAATGTGTTGGTTTTCCACTTTAGTTCAAGGGTAAAACCGTTATGGTTTGGCTATGCCATATTCAAGATCTCAACTCATCGGACCATCATTAGAGCTGCTCCAGACCCGAAGATCCTTTTTATCCTATATGGGAGCAGGAATGGCCTCTACCCTCGGTTTATTGCGGGCACAGGAGGGAGAGCAGACTGATCCCTTCCAGCTTCGTTATTGCCTGGCTTCAAGCATGTATGGTCAATTGTCGTTGGATGTTATTCTTCCGGAGGTTCGGCGTGGCGGTGCCACTGCCATTGATCTATGGCCCATGAGTCACGGCAACCAGCGTGAGCAGGCGGAAGCGATGGGGTGGGATGCGTTTCTATCCCGATTGAATCAGCATCAAGTGACCACTGGATGCCTCACGCGCTACGACCTGGGTCCCTTTGGCGTTGATAAAGAGATGCAGCTGGCGGGTAAGTTGAAATGCCCATTGATCGTTACCGGGGGTAAAGGCCCTGCGGGGCTCGAGGGGCAACCTCTCAAACAAGCCGTCCTTAGCTTTGTAGAAAAACTCAAGCCCCATCTTGAGATCGCAGCAAATCATGGCGTTACTCTGGCTATTGAGAATCATGCCAATAATCTGATTCATACACCTGACTCCCTGCGCTGGCTGGCTGAATTTGCCGTGGGACAACCTCTGGGAGTGGCTCTAGCACCTTATCATCTGGAGACTTTGGGGCTGGGATCCGATGCGCTGAGTGATCTGATTCGAGATCTGGGACCGAGTATCTCGATGTTTTATGCCTGGCAATATGGTATGGGCTGCATGACCAAACTGTCCAAGCCACGAGAACTGCTCCAGATGCCCGGGCGCGGTTCATTGGATTTTACCCCCATCCTGAAGGCTTTAAAATCCATTCAATACCGGGGGTGGACCGAAATATTCATGCACCCCGTACCCCGTGGGATTCCGATCCTGCCTGAGGCCTTCGAAACGACGCGGGAAATCAATCGAGCAAGAAGATACTTGGAATCATGCGTGAATTCGCTTCAATAGATCCATGCAACATAAAGTTCTGATTGTTATTGGTGACGCAAGTGAAACCGTGGACACCCTATATCCTTATCATCGTTTGATCGAGGGGGGATACACGCCTGTAGTGGCTGGCCCGGAGGTCCATCGTTACAACATGGTCATGCATGAAGTCAAACCCGGCTGGACCATCACTCGTGAATGGGAAGGTTATACCATTCAGTCAGACATCGCATTCAGGGATATCAATCCAGATGATTATCTGGGTATCTTTTTCAGTGGTGGACGAGCGCCTGAATATATTCGGTATGACAAAGATCTTGTGCGCGTGACCAAACACTTTTTTGAAAAAAACAAGCCCATAGCCAGCGTCTGTCACGGGGTGGAAATCCCGGCTTATGCCGATTGTGTCAAAGGCCGCAAAATGGCGACAGTTCCTAAATGCAAGTTTGATCTTGAAGTGTGTGGTGGGACATTTGTTGATGAAGCCTGCGTGGTGGACGGTAATATGGTCAGCGGTCGCACGTATCATGATCACGGTTACTACATGGGAGAGTGGATGAAACTTCTCGATGCTGCGCGATCCAAAACAGGCGGAATTTCATAATTCATAGCCCTTAAGGTTGTTTGTAACAGAGAGGGCAATAGAAAGGCCTAAGCATGGGGATGTTTGATTTTGCAAAGGGAAAGTTGTAAGGAATTCATCTATTGAGAAGACGACTCAACGGAAGCACTCTCCTACCTTTTTCCTTCGAATCCTCTGAAACCCCATGACTCGGGGTTTTTGGCTGGATGGATTGTTGACAAAATCAGATTAACTTGGTGCTAGCCTGCCAGCATTCCAGTGACCGCGCGCGTCTCCAAATGCGGATGCCAATGACAGGAAAAAGACTTTCAAGCAGATTCTGATTCCCGCTTGATCCGTGATCTGTCATTACCACGCTTGGATGTAGCTCTTGATTTCTAATGAAGGGTTTTAACGTTGAAATTGGCCGCAAATACCCAAAGACTTTCTGGTGACTTTTCTTCCTTGTCGCCTCTGGCGTTATCATCGCTTGTTTGTCAACCAGCAATGAATGCGTTCATGAAACCGTAGGCAACGCTTTTCAATCAATGTGACGTGTCAGGATTGCCTTGCTTGCAGGAGGGAGGCTTGACAATTCCAGACCTCCATTTGTCTCACTGAAGTAACTTGCGGCCCAGTCAGAGTCAAATAATGCAACCGGATTGTCGTTAGAGTCGTAGGCGATTTTTGTTCCGGTCGGTAGTTGAAGTGCATTTAATTCAGATTCCTCCATACCTGCAGGTAGCCACTTTATGACGGACCATGGAGCCTTTTCTAATCGGGATTCAGCGCCATACTCAGTTTCAAGTCGATATTGGACAACCTCAAACTGGAGTTGTCCGACGGCAGCCAGAAGCGGGATTCGAGTGATCGAGTCTCGAACGCGCATGACCTGAATAACCCCTTCCTGGAGCAATTGGTCCAGGCCCTGTCTGAACTGCTTGTATTTTGCTGTATTTGGGTTGTGCAGGTAAGCAAAGGTTTCAGGCGTAAATATGGGGATTTCCTTGAATTGGATGGTGGTGTCGGTTGTGAGTGTATCACCAATGCCAAAATCAGAAAGCCCGACGAGACCGACGATGTCGCCTGCGTAAGCGCTATCGACAGTTTCCCGTTCATTGCCAAAGAGTTTGTGAGAACTCGCGAGACGGATTTTTTTTCCAGAGCGGGGGTGCACTACAGTCATGTCACGCTCAAATTTACCGGAACAAATCCGAACGAATGCAATGCGATCCCGATGCCGAGGGTCCATATTGGCCTGAATCTTGAATACGAATGCAGAGAAGGTTTCATGATCGGTAGGGATGATTTTCTCACCCGAGTGTCTTGGGGCGGGAGGGGGAGAGTATTTCAAAAAGCCTTTGAGAAGCAATTCAACCCCAAAATTGTTCATGGCGCTTCCGAAGAAAACCGGAGTCATTGTTCCGTTGTAAACCGATTCCATGTCAAAGGATTCGCCCGCCAGATTGAGCATTTCAACCTCTTCCTTCAATTTTTCATGCATTTCGGTGTTCAATTGATCCTTGATGATGGGGGCATCCAGATCACCGACCGATTCTGGTGCTCGGTACAAACCTCCTGCCGTGCGTTCAAATAAATGTACTTCTTTTGCCAGGCGATCAAATACCCCCTTGAAATCCACCCCTGTGCCGATTGGCCAATTGATGGGAAAGGAACCAATGCCCAGCACGCGCTCAAGTTCATCCAGCAATTCCAAGGGGTCTTTGGTAGGGCGATCGCATTTGTTCATGTAGGTGAAAATTGGAATGCCCCTGCGCCGACATATCTCAAATAGTTTGCGCGTTTGAGCCTCGATTCCCTTAGCAGCATCAATGACCATGACGACTCCATCTACAGCGGTCAGTACGCGGTAGGTATCTTCGGAAAAATCTTTATGCCCGGGGGTATCCAGGAGATTAATGGCAAAATCATCGTATTCAAATTGTAGCACGGTGGAACTGATCGAGATGCCACGTTTTCGTTCAAGCTCCATCCAATCTGATGTGGAGGCCCGCTGGTGCTTACGAGCAGTAACGGACCCTGCCAGATGAACCGCTCCGCCGTATAGTAAGAGTTTCTCTGTCAGCGTGGTCTTACCGGCATCCGGATGCGAAATAATAGCAAAAGTGCGTCTACGTTGGATTTCTTTTTGAAAACTCACAAGGCGGCGTAGCGTATCAGGAATTAACTCAGGGACAAGCTGGAATCAGCCGTGCCCATGACTTCATTTTGTTTTTAAGGTGCTTTTTTTGCACGATTAATTTTGGTCCAGACACGTAGTGCCTCCGAAACACTCCATGCCTGTGCATCGCAACCACGCTGTTGGTGGGGAGCGTCGCCATCCACGACCTCCGGTAAGTGACCTGAGCATCCCTCAACCCAAAAATGAGACATGGATGCCAGATAATCGAGAGCCGCATCTTTTGCCTTGGGATCAGTTTTCCAAGCTTCTGCCAAAGCCTCACAGAAGGTAGGGAAGGTCCAGAGCCATGCAGTCCCATTATGGTATGCTGGTTTGCGGCGAGTGTCCTCCTCTCCTTCATAACGCCCCCAGTATGGAAAAGTGGGATCGTTCAGAAGGTCTCCATTTTTACTATAGATGGGTAAATGTGGAATCACCGGAAGTGGCGCCAATGATCTCAAGGCCCCCGGAATGACGAGGCATTTCCGCGCTGCATTTACCGTTGAACGGGCTTTTTCGCCATCCATGCATCCCAGGCTTACAGCCCACAGGCAATTGCTCCTCAATGCCTGATCGCGCAGCGCTTCCTTTGCTGGGGTGCCTTGTGATGCCAGGAGTACATCTGCAGGCCAACCTTTTTCTTCAATCCAGAACAACTGATCAAAGGAGCGCTTTGCCAGCTTGAGCCAATCCTGCCATGTGCCTTTCAAAGGTTCCATGTAGTAAGGTATGGAAGCTTCCTCCTTTGCTGAATAAAGTGTGTTCAACAGCCGTAGCAATCGTATCCACAAAGCCTGGATTTCAATGGGATATCCCTCTCTCGGGGTGCCTGCAGGATAGTTGGTATCCATCCAGGTAAAATGACTCGGGCTCCATACTAGTCCACTTTCCCGGTCCATATGAATGCCGTTGGGCGTGCCACTCAGTATGCCATTTGCAATACGGAAGAGTACCTCTTGAATCGTCTTGCCTTCGTCATCTACCTCCATTTGATAAAAAGAATCACCCTTGATGACTGCCGTTTCTTCACTCAATACGCCGTACCAAAGCGGTGCATCGGAAGTGTCGCGATTGCTGGCATTGGCTCCGTGAATAGTATTCGGAAGTGTACCGTGTGATTCAAATCGGCCAAATACTTTCAACAATTGGACGACCTCATCGACCATTCCGCCACTCAGCATGCCGCGTGCCACGATCAACGAGTCGCGTCCCCAGTCCAGAAACCATGGATACCCGGCGATCACGGTCCTGCCGCCATCCCGTTTCACCACAAAGGCATCAAGTGCCTGCAGTAGTTGACGTCCCCATCGATCATTGCCGTCCAAATTAGCCTTGGCCAAAAGTGTTTCATGATGCTGAAGGCGTGCGTCTACAAAATGTGCAATGGAGTGCTGGTTCGGATCTTTCAGCTCGGCTGTGGCAACAAGATCGACCGTCTCACCGGTTCCAATGGGGATCTCAAACCATCCGGGGCTGAATGCGTCTCCATGTCCTGTTTGTCCGCGACTTTGTTCAACGGGATGCGGGATTCCCTGGGCCCATTCTGGAGCCGAGTGGTATTGTCCGTTATTGGTCCAGACGCTGAGTTGTCTTTCTGATGCAGGAGAAAAATGAAACCCTGCTGGTGAGTCGGTGTGGCGGATATGTTGATTGAAATGATGTTCCGCGCTCTCATTTCTCTGTGTTTCCCAGTGAAAATTCCGATCTTCAATGTCAAAGCGCACTGTCAAGCGGACGGGATACTCCTCTGGGAGTTCTTCGCCGCTGGAGCAGCGATCCTTAGGCCGGATCAAACGAATGAGTGTCGTATTGGCATCCTTGAGCATGTCCATGACCAGTTCGATTTCGACTGACCGCCCATTGCCCGCTGGGGCGAAGAATCGCCACCTTGCCGGTGCGCCGGCATCGAAACTCAGGAGCGCCATGCGATTCAATGGTGTGATAAATCCATTGGCATTTACCCAAATTCGAATGCGTTTGATCAATACATGGCGGTCTACTGGCAATGTCGCATGAAGATTCGCTCCAAGAAGGCAGTCATATTTTGAATGAATTTCATCTATATCAGCATGCACCCGTGCCATGGCACCACGGCCGTTGGTTAAAAGGGTCATCTGATCCTGACCTTTGGCCAGTGCGTGGACTGTGCGATGATCAAAAACAATCAGACGCTCTTTATGGGTGTGGATAGAGGTCCCGTAGGATTGTATTTCCAATTGAAGTTCACCTGCCTGCTCCGCCCAGTAAACGGCCACGTGATCATGTTTTCGCGGAACCGATTTGAGGTTCACTGATTGATTGCTGCAGTCATGGGTCACTCGGACACTGAAAGGGTGGGGCTCTCGGATGAGGATCCAATGATGTTTCGGCACGGGGGTCAAGCGAGCACGATC
>JBDQII010000080.1:0-14011 GCA_040264395.1 Verrucomicrobiota bacterium | reverse complement strand
GTGATTATTCAGTGCGAGAAATGGGGGGAGGTGGCAGGCTTACCTGAGTGCATCTTAAATGATGCCCTAAGACTAGCCACAAATAGCCACAGTTGTTTTTGTGAAATACTGCGGAATAGATCGGAATCTAAATATTGATAATACACAGCTATATGGCATTATTATGAGTAATGACGCATACATCCGCAGGAAATAACAATTCTGAAAGTGGGGGTCGCTGGTTCGAACCCAGCATCGCGCACCATTTTCCGTTTTCAAGCACTTATAGCACCCAAATCATCCACATAATGAAATCTTGTCTCTGTCCCCTCTCGACACGCATATTCCCACTGAGCCTAAGTTGGAAGAGTATAATGATAACCAAATGGTAAAGAATCGCTATAAAGTTTGTTAAGATTGCTACAAAAAGACACAGCATCAGCACAAGCTACTTTTTCTGCTAGTATATTGTCGCCTTCCTCAAAGTAACTTGGATTGTCCACATCATCCGCAAGATTGCATACCGTTTTCAGTTATTCTGTCAAGAAGAGACAGGAAGGCTTATAGTTACAAAACAACCTTACATTTATAATGCCCAGTTTTCAGTAATTCCGCATCTTTTTTTTCACCTCGAACACTCCGCATAAGACACGTTGATTTAATAGATTTGTTAATGCTTGGCAGAAGCAAACGCTACCTACAGGAATTCAATTGGGTGCTCAATCGTCTGCACCACCATTGCAGAAAAACGTCTACCCCTATATCAGCGCACCAAAAAAGCGGGTGGTCTATCCTTGATGCCATCCGTGAAAACAGGAATACCTGAAAAGCAGTATCCACATTCTATTTAACTAAGGCGGGCCTAAAGGTGAGGCAGAGGTTCTTTCTAACATACAGGTATTATCGTTACTCACACACTGCTCGGATGACCTGCTTGAAGATCTCCGGCTTTTTTTTCGTTAGGTTGCGTACATCAGGAGACGAGAGGGTGAAGCATTTGAGCATTTGTGGGGAATACCTTGCAGTCAGTGCAAAGGCTTCCAAGACCAGAAACAGGAGAATCATTGAGTTGCCGGCAGGTTATCGGAAACATGTTTCCCAGTGCGTCGGGAATGAACTTGAAAAACAGCATCAACCTGAAATAGTCTTTACAATTAGAATCACCCAGAGAACGGATACAGTATGGATATGTCAAATAGCACTAGTCACCGATTCGATTACCTCTTGAACAAGATACGAGAAAGCGATTTCTCACTCGATCCATTCAGGCATGTCGAGATTAGGAACTTTTTCTCCGAAGAGGACTTTCAAGAAATCACCACGGCTAAGGAAATCTCTACATCAGGATCCAATGACCCTGCGTTGATCGATGTTTTGCTTGAGACAGGCTATCGTATCATCAACTTCCCGGGTTGTGTAACAGAGACTGACCGCTACATCCAGTGGCACGCATCAAAACACTCAGATGCAACAGCGAATCGACATGATACCTGCGAAGGTTTCGGAATGGTTTTAAGGCTTATCGAACCCAAAACCAACATTCTGTTGTCGCTGAATGAGTTCCTGAAAAGCGATGTGTGGAACGCCTGTCTTGCTGAAAAATTTGATTTGGACCTGAAATCCTGCACGCGCGATTGCGGTCTTCAAAAGTATTTGGATGGTTACGAGATCAGCCCCCACCCGGATGTGACCCGCAAGGCACTTACCTATATGGTTAATATCAACAATGGTCAGCATTCAGAGTCCAAAACAATACACACCCACTTCCTGAAAATGAAACCAGAATGGGCCTACATCACGGAATACTGGAAAGGAAACCCGCGCTCTAACCGATGTTGGGTTCCGTGGGATTGGTGTGAAACGGTCAAGCGGCAAACCGATAACAACAGTATTGTCATCTTTGCCCCCGGGCCATCCACCATGCATGCCGTTCATGCCGACTACGATCATCTGGAGATACAACGGACCCAACTATATGGCAATCTATGGTTGAACAAGGTTGAAGTGGATATTGAACCTGTCTGGCAGGATCATCTTGTCGGTGGGCGTGCGGGCGTAAGAGCGCGCCAGGAAAAACCTTCACTTGCAAAGCGAATCATTAACAGAGTGAGCAAAAAACTGTCACGTCGATCCCCTAAGAAAGAGTCAAAGACCCATGCGAAATTAAATCATCCCAAATACTGAATCTTTCATGATCGTAACACTATTTCAGAGGGTCTAGAGTTGCACCTGACAAACTTTCTTTCAGCATGCTTGCTCCGTAATAAGATAGATGATTTCGATCATGAAAAAGTTGTCGACCATGATCATCCATGAAGGGAATAAACTCGCCCTAAAGCAAAAAAAATGTCTCAATGAAATATACACTCTCACCTCTAAGCTCGTAAATGAGACGATTTGTCAGACGAGGTCGCATGCCATTTTGAGCATCATCAACAAAGATTCCATAACAGAGGCCACGCAACGGCCAAACGTGCCGGTTTTTTGAAAGACGATATCGTTATTTCGTTTGACGGCATGACAGAGTCAATGCGAGAAACTGAGGTGTTCGCTCATATCCTGAGGGAGCGCCCACCGGGGACAAGCGTGGAATTGAAAGTGATCAGACAAGGCAAACCATTGATATTTCGATTCGACGTAAAATGAAACCGGAAAAGCCACCTCTGGCAACACTGAAAACACATGAAACACTTACCTGCATTAAAAGACTGAATGGACCTTGAACTGGAAAACCAATCCGTCGCTGTCTTTGGAGGCGCCGGCACCATCGGACAGGCAGTTGTCAAACGCTTCATCGAGGAAGGATGTCAGGTTTTGATTTTTGATGCTCATCCTTCCACTGATGAAATCTCGAAGAGCATGCATGAGAATGTCCTGAGTATTCGATCCAACGTCGTCGATTATAAAGCCGTAAGAAGGAGTCTGAAAGATGCCGCCAATCGCTTCGGCAACATAGATCATGTTGTTTTTTCAGTGGGAGCAGGTTCGGGAAAATTTGGTTTCCCATTCTGGAATCTGGAGCCTTCTGACTGGTCTAGGATTTTAGAGATTAATCTTCAAGGCGCTGTCAATGTGGCCCACGCCTTCGCACCTTATGCCGTCAGACAAAAGGCAGGCAGCATCACATTCTTCACTTCGGTGGCAGGGCAGATTGGCTCACAAACGGACCCACCCTACAGTGCGGCCAAAGCGGGGTTGATTAATTTCATGCAATGCGTTGCGAAAGATCTAGCCCCATACAGGGTGCGAGCCAACGCCATCTCCCCGGGTATGGTCGCTTCTGAGTTGAACCGGTCTGTCTGGCAGGCGGGACAAGAATTATTGCCAGAGGAAGACCGGCTGGAATATGAGGACTGGGCGAACGAAAAAATCCGTATGAATACTCCATTGAATGATTGGCAAAGGCCAGAGGATCTGGGGGCCATGGCCGCCTACCTTGCTTCCGCAAAAGCACGTCAGATCACTGGCCAGGTACTCAACGTTGACGGAGGACAGGTCATGCATGCTTAGTAAGCATGGCCATGAAAAGAAGGTTTGATAAGAAATGATTATTTCACTGATAAGGTTACGTTGTGCGTGTTCAATTTTTATAATTTTTTTGGTGACGCTTCTGGGTCAGCCAACAGGCAGCGCAAATATCTGGAATGAGGCGCAGCACGGTTTTGCAGATAATAAGGGTATCAAGATCCATTTCGCTACAGTTGGTAACGGTCCACTAGTGGTGATGATACACGGTTTCCCCGATTTCTGGTATACTTGGAGACATCAGATGGATGCGTTGAAAAATGATTTCAAAGTTGTGGCGATCGACCAACGCGGATACAACAAAAGCGCTCAACCCGCATCTCCTCAAGCCTATGACATGTCGCACCTCATCTCGGATGTCGAAGCAGTTATCCGGCACCATGGAGAAGAAAAGGCCACTATCATTGGTCATGACTGGGGAGGCGCTGTAGCATGGCAGTTTGCCTTTTCTCATCCGCAAATGACCCAAAATCTGGTCATTCTTAATTTACCTCATCCAAATGGTTTCATACGTGAACTCACGCGTAATCATGTTCAACGATCGAACAGTGCCTATGCTCAAACCTTCAAAAAAGGAAACGCATCAGATTCGGATGTATTCTTTGGCAGAGCGATGACTCCACAAAACCTTGCTGGATGGATCACTGCCCCTGATATCAAGCAGCGCTACATTGCAGCGTTTGAGAAATCCAACTTTGATTCCATGCTTCAAATTTATAAACGGAATTATCCTGATTTACCGAAATTGAACGCTGCCATTCAACAAAATGCCGTGGTGCTCAAATGTCCCACACTCATGTTTCACGGACTCGAAGACCAGGCCCTCCATTCTGACGGACTCAATAACACCTGGGATTGGATTGATGCTGAATTCACTTTAATGACTATTCCTGATGCGGGACATTTTGTGCAGAATGATGCCGCAGAGAAAGTTTCAAGGACCCTCAAATGGTGGTTGATGGAACATCATTGATCTTGCCTTTTGACAATGAGGATCGGCTATCGAGTACATTGGATAATCACAATGCCTGGAGCACAAGAACGTTTCGATGAGTGAAACCCCATTAAAGGCTTCATTTAGAGACTTGGGCATCCGTAAAAGGAATGAGCGCTATATTTTGAAACCCAACAGGCTTTCGTTGCAATGGCGCACTGCGCCCTTCTTGTTTTAACCGCTGCAGCAAAGTCTGCAGTTCACGACGAACTTCTGTTTTTTTGAAGTAAAGGTTGATGGTTTCCTGGGGATCAGCAGCCAGGTTGTAAAGTTGCCCAGGGGCTTCAGGAACAGTTTCTTTGATTTCGTATTTTTTTAGGGCACCTCTTTCATAATTATTCCCTCCTGAACCCTGATGATCCAGATACTTCCATTTACCCTTCCTTATCTGGAATTCTCCCCTGAAACTTTGAGTCAAAAGGTGCGGACGAACGGGTTTCGCCGGATCCTGTTTACCTGTCATCACAGGTAACATATCGAAACTGTCAACCGCGGCATCATCGGGTAAGGTAAAATCAACAACCGATGCCAGAGTCGCAAAAATATCGGTGGTGTTTGTTATCTGATCCGAAACCTGCCCTTGAGGAATCCTTCCCGGCCACCTTGCTATGAATGGCACACGATGACCTCCTTCCCAAGCATCACGCTTCATACCTCGCAAACCAGCTGAAGGATCATGATCATGATCCTCCCGCATCCAATCCACATGCATGGTCTCAGCACCGTTGTCAGCGTTGAACAGAATCAGTGTCTCATCATCGATACCAAGTTCCTTTACAAGATCAATCACCCGTCCCACAAGGGTATCCAGCTCAACAACAAAATCCCCTCTTGGACCGGCTCCAGAATTACCGACAAATTCCGGAGCTGGTAGAACCGGAGCATGGGCTATCTGAGTAGAAAAAACGGTGAAGAATGGTTTTTCAGGACTCTTTTTAAGATGCTCGACAATGAATTCTTCCGTCTTTTCGTAAAACATTAAATCCGCTTCAAGAAAGTCGTAGCCAGGAGCCATCCAACCTTCATCATTATCCCATCGCCACTTCCCTCCCGGATTGGGAAGAGTTGAACGAATATGACGACGGT
The DNA here is from genome assembly GCA_040264395.1 of Verrucomicrobiota bacterium. GTDB lineage: Bacteria > Verrucomicrobiota > Verrucomicrobiia > Limisphaerales > AAA164-E04 > AAA164-E04. The sequence goes on along the minus strand of JBDQII010000080.1, from coordinate 8,427 downwards.
CGGCAGGAATTGGCACCATACCGTTTTCGATATGTATATAAAGGGGGTCGGTTGTCGGACAGTTTGGTGTAACAAAAGACGCGTCAAAACCCCGGGCATTCGGTCCATCAATCAATGGAGTAGATCGATCATAATCGATCAAAAGCGAGTTATCGAATCCTCCTCCAAGTCGTTTCCCTTTTTTGTCAAACCAGGTTAAACCCACATGCCATTTACCAAACACCCCTGTGTGATAACCTTTTTGCTTTAACATGCCCCCCAATGTAAGCGTATCGGGTTTGAGGTAACTCGGTCCACCCGGCCCTTCAAAGGCGCCTCCTCCCCGCCCCGTAGATCGGTAAATCTGCTGACCGGAATATAGTCCGTATCGCGATGGGGAGCAGATGGTGGAAGGGCTGTGAGCATCCAGAAAGCGTATCCCCTCAGCTGCCATTTGATCCAGCCTTGGTGTAGTGTAAGCAGCTTCTGAATTGTAACACGACAAATCACCAATACCAAGATCATCAGCATAGATAATGATGATATTGGGAAATTTGGCTTCGTGCCTCACTTGTTGAGAACCGATGACATTCACTGAAAGTGTCGTCAAAAGCCACAAAACAAACGAAAAACAACCTAGTTTGTTTTTCGAACTCTGTTCCACGAGAGGAAGAATACTTTGATTGATTGCTGAGTTCACCATGTAAAATTACACAAAGAACCTCAAACAGCCAAACAAAGTATCTCAGGAGTGAATATGGCAAGGAATAAGGTAAAGAAGCCAACATATAGCCAGACAAATATTGGCCCTTTACTGAGAATGGATACGTCTCATCTTCATAAACGAGACCATTCAGAATTGCCTCAAAACAATAGTGGAACGAGTGACCGAGAAAACCCTGCAAAAAGCTGGGCGTCGCTCCAAAATTGATACAAGAAACTGCAGGCATCCCTGAGACCACTCGCAGTGATGTGTTGAAAGCTTGCCCCCTGCCCTTTGTTTTTGATTCTCCGAACAAGAGCAAACTTGCCGGAGTTTTTTAGTAGTTCTAAGATTAAATAAATCAGAAAAATGCAGCTTTCAAAAGGACTTCTAAAAACAAAATCTCGACTTGTTGTACGGAGTCATTGCCAAGTAGAATAGTGACAGGTAATCAACCAACCCTCAAAGACATATGTCAGAACCTTATCGAGTAGCGGTGATCGGAAGCAGTGGTCGCGGTAATTACGGCCACGGCATGGACACCGTGTGGCAACATATCACGCAGGCAAAAATTATCGCTGTGGCTGACGACCAACCTGAAGGCCTCGCCACAGCAATGGAACGCTTGCAACCGGAACAGGGTTTCGGTGATTACCGAAAAATGTTGACTGAGGTCAAGCCAGATATTGTGAGTATCTGCCCACGCTGGATAGATCAACGTCACGATATGGTGCTGATGGCAGCAGCAGAGGGAGTGAAGGGAATTTACCTTGAAAAACCCCTGTGCCGAACACTCGAGGAAGCCGATGCCATGATCGCTGCCTGTCAGACAAACAATGTCAAAGTCGCTGTGGCACACCAAACCCGCTACAGCCCCATCCTTGCAGTTATTTACAGAATGATCCACGAAGGCCGCATTGGCCAGTTACTTGAGATTCGGGCTAGAGGAAAGGAAGATCAGCGTGGAGGGGGTGAGGACCTGTGGGTATTGGGCACCCACGTCTTGAATTTAATGCATTATCTTGGAGGCGAGGCTCAATGGTGCTTTGCATCCGTCAGCAGCGATGCTCAGATTGCGGATGCCTCACACGTCCAAGAGGGCAATGAGGGTATTGGCCCCATTTTGGGTGATCAAATACAAGCAATGTATGGATTGGATAATGGTGTGATGGGTTATTTCAATTCGGTCCGAAACGCCCGAGCTGAACCATCCAGATTTGGAATCAAAATTTATGGAACGAAGGGAATCCTTGCCATGAACACTGGCTACCTGCCAAGTGCCGGCTGGTTACCCGACGCGTCATGGACGCCTTCACGCACAGGTAAACGCTGGATACAGGTCAGCTCCAGCGGCCCAGGGCAACCTGAAACTCTCAAGGACGGTGGATTGCAGGCTGGAAACTTACTGGCTTGTCAGGATTTAATCGCCGCCATAGAAGATAATCGCGCTCCCGAATCAAGTATAGAAGAGGCACGTTTAACAACAGAAATGATCGCCTCTGTTTACGAATCACACAGGCTGGGTAAAAAGGTTTATCTCCCGCTCCAAAACAGAAAGAACCCGTTGAACGACCTCTTCTAATCGATTGAATCCGTGATTGACGCATGATTAAAACCATCGAATGGACAACAGACAACAGACTGCGATTACTCGATCAAACAAAGTTGCCTGTTGAGGAAACCTATATTGATCTGGATACGTTGGATGGAGTCATCGAAGCCATTCAATCACTGCGTGTCAGAGGAGCTCCGGCCATAGGCGTCAGTGCAGCCTACGGAATGGTTATTGCCGCAGATTCCATCTCAGAAAAGGATCCCAATGGCTACCTGTCTCGCCTCAGACAGCTGGCTGATCAGCTCGTGGCCGCACGCCCTACTGCCGTCAATCTCTCATGGGCTGTCGAGTCCATCATGAAGGATTTAGGCAAACAGACATTCAATTCCACCTCGAAGATTGGCTCATTCATTCTCGAAAGAGCAAAGACGATTCACGCAGACGACGCGCAAAGGTGCAATACCATGGCAGAGCACGGCCTTGCGGTAGTCCCCGAAGAAGCCAGAATTCTGACACATTGCAACACAGGTTATCTTGCAACGGCTGGCATAGGTACTGCACTTGGCGTGATTTTTCACGCTCATGAAAAGGGGCGAATCAAAATGGTATACACCGACGAGACACGTCCTCTGCTTCAAGGCGCAAGGTTAACCACGTGGGAGTGCCAAAAAATGGGGGTTCCCCATACCCTGATCAGTGACAACATGGCCGGCGCACTGATGCGTCAGGGAATGGTGGATTTGGTCATCGTCGGATCCGATCGCATCGCATCGGACGGTGCCGCTGCCAATAAGATTGGAACTTACAGTGTCGCGGTTCTTGCGCATCATCATCAAATCCCTTTTTACGTCGCAGCTCCCTTATCCACCTTCGACATGGACATCGTCTCCGGCGAGGAAATCCCAATAGAGGATCGCCACGCGGACGAAGTCCGCAAGGTTTTCGGAAAATGCCTGATCAGTTCTCCTGACACACCTTGCTGGAATCCAGCTTTTGATGTGACTCCGCCTCACTTGATTAGTGGGATCATTACCGAAAGAGGACTACTGGAGCCGCCTCTTGTTGCGTCTATTGCAGATGCATTCGGAGGAATGGATTAATCCACCATTGAATACTGATTGACCAAATAAAAGCCTTCCTGTTAATATTGAACCACATCCACTAAATAATTATGTCGAAACTTACATTAACCCAATTAGTCTACAAGAGATCCGAACGCCGTTTAGGAGCTTTTACACTGATCGAATTACTTGTGGTCATTGCCATCATAGCCATTCTTGCGGGTATGCTTTTGCCAGCCCTGAGCAAGGCAAAGCAGAAGGCAAAAGGAATCAAATGCCTCAGCAATCTCAAACAAATGCAACTTTGCTGGATCATGTATGCCACTGATAACGAAGGCAAAATTGTCTTGAATCACTTGGGAACACGCGATTCATGGATTGGTGGTAATGTAAACAGCGCTCCAGGCTGGACCAACCGTCTGGACATCATGGAAGGAGCCTTGTTCACCTATAATTCTTCGCTTGAAATTTATACATGCCCATCAGATGTCGCGTTCAAATCCGGGTCACGAGTCATCAACCGCGTCAGAAGTTTCTCAATGAGCGGCCGCATGAACGGTAATGCTGACTGGGTTTATCCAAATCTAAAAACATGGACGAAAGAATCCTCCATCAACAGCCCTGGACCTTCACAGGCTTTTGTTTTTGTCGATGAGGACAAGGAAAGTATTGATGATGGATTCTTTGCTGTGAGGAATCCAGCAGGCCGCAACGACGGTTTCTGGCAAAATGCACCAGCAAGTCGCCATGGTAATGGAGGCATCCTTTCGTTTGCTGATGGACATGCTGAGAACTGGAGATGGACGGAGAGCACGGCCACTGCAGTCAAAGGACTGAACACCAACACCAGGGCAGGAGATCGGGATCTGGAAAAATTCAGATTGGCAACACATGTTCCTGTTACACCTGTAAGATAAATTTTCTACACAGGCAAAAGCGAGCGGCAACTCCTTAAAAGTTGCCGCTTTTTTATGCACACATGCGGCAGTACCAGCAGAACCATACCTTTTCCTCAATCGAATTTACTGAGGTTTACCAGGTAATCCAATAGGCTTGCCATTTCCTTGGTGGTAAATCCTCCCATCAAACCTTCTGGCATGATCGATCTTTTGAGTGTGGTGCGACTTTGTATCTCACTCTTCAAGAGAATGTGCTCCTGAGACAGAGTATCACGCAAAGTCACTGCATCACCCGCCTCATTAACCACAAAACCTGTCCACTCTTCGCCATCTTTCATGGTGATTTCATGTGTGGCAAACCCCTGAGCAATCGTCTTATTCGGATTAAGGATGGATTCAGCCAAATCATGGCGACGATAGGTATTGGCAATGTTTCCCAGATACGGCCCCTTCTGTGCCTGATCCTGACTGACCGTGTGGCAAGTCGCACAAGCTGCGCGGGTAAACACTGCCTCCCCGAGCGCGATATCTCCCGAAGAGGATACGACCTGTTTTAGAGCTTGATCTAATTTGAGTGCTGCGATTTGAGGCGTTTTATCCTCCCCCAAAGCCGGAATACGCAGTCTTCGCATGGCGGACTTTGCCGCCTTCGCCACATTTTCATCAAAGTCATTGAGGGCCGCTCGAATTCTGGCATCCAGATAATGATTCCGTATTTGTGCGGCCGAGTTAATCAGTAACAATCTAGGCGTTGGATCCTGCCATGCCTTATCGATATAGCGCTGAACCTGTTCACGCGCTTCAGGCGCAGCAGCGTCACGAGAGGCCAACTCAAGAAGCCCAGCAGATGCCCATCGAGCTTCTGACGAATCCATGCTCTCATTAAGCTCATTTACCAATACCGTGTGGAAATTATCCAGATTGGGATGGTTAAGAAATGCGCGCCTGCCGGCATCTTGTGCTTTCCCTTCTCCTTTGGCTTTCTCAAGGGTGGAAAGCGCAGAGAGAATGGCTGAAACTGCTGTGGGACGATCTACCTTACTAAGACAAACAATCGCTTGCGACAAGGCCATTGGAGTAGTCTGTGGACTGCGAGCAGCTGCAAGCAGCAAAGGAAGAGCCTTGTCCGGAATGCTATCTGCTTCTGCCAACTGTGTCACAGCTGTTTCCAAATGAGATGCATCATCCAAAGCCAAACGAATGATCCGCTCCAATGCCTCATTGGATTGAATACGATTGCGATTCATTTCCTCAATCAGACTGGCAGCATCGCCAGTGTTCGATTCGACAAGGGCTTGCTTGATGGATTGGAGGATTTTTTCAGATTGGCTCCACGTTTCGAGCTGGTAGTAAGGCCCACGGGTATCGGGGCGAGTCCCCCAACTGTCGCCATTCCAATTTGCTTCTCGATGGTAGAGACGACACAAAGCGCTCAATAAATAGGGTCGTGCAAATGATTTAAGAGGGTCATTCAAGCGGACAATAAGCCCGTCAACAACATCGGATCGATGCATTCGCATTAAAGCATGTGAAGCACCTTTTCGTTGCGCATCACTGGCGTTGGCTGCATCCAGCATGGCAAAACAAGCGTTGCTGTGCCCCAAAATAGCAAGCGCACGAAATGCTGTATGAGCAATCGTGCCATCCGTATGGCCCAGACTGGCTGCAATGGCTTTACCTGCCTCAATTTTATTTTGCCGAGCAGATGTAATAATGGCTTCAAGCCGTGTTCGAGGGTCGTTACTTGCAAGCCCAATGTCCAGCCATTTGATGGGAGCAGGGCCCGTTTTCCCTGCAGTCAACTGATCCATGCCAAAATCGCCGATTGCTCGCATGACAAAAGGGAGCATGACAGTATCTTGTATCAGAGGTTCGATGAGTTGAATCACCTGCATGCTTTTCCGACTATCAAGTCCACGCTGAGTGATAGCATATAACGCGGCTACCCTTGCCTTGGTCGCTTTTTCATGATCGGCGGCCAGATCGAGCAGTGCTTCACTTGTTGAGGGGATTTCCTCCCTGCGCAATAAAGCTCGTTGAGCCGTCAAAGCCCTTATATGACTGGGCGATTGCAGTTGCACGACAAGCTGCTCATCAGTCAGATTGGGAAAATCAGGCAATGGTTCCGGTTCAAAACCTTTGGGTGATACCCGAAGGATATACCCGTGATCCGGACCAGCCCAATTGAAGGTCGCTGGACCTTTCCAACTCGCTTGATATACCCGACTCATGGCATCCACATCAGCATCAGTGGGTCGAGTTACCTTGATGAACGGCTTGGGAGTTTCAGTCTCTACAAAGGTTGCCCCCTGCCGCCTCACACGGTGATGAAAGGTCGCAGCTCTTCCCCAATCACAGGTAAAAGGCGCATTGGCCCATTCAGAAGGAAAGCCCGGCTCGTGAATATAGACTGAGCCGCAGCCTGATCCTCCTCCATAATCAGCCAATGGCTGAATATGCTCCTCACCAAAATTCTTGTACAACCTGGGATACCCATGGTCTTCCAGTCCTGAGAAATGATGCAGTCGAACATCCCAGCCACCTCCATCATTGGTGTTGTCTCTTGCAAACATGTTCAAGAGCGGACTCATCGGGGTTCCCAAAATATTTCGAGTTCCAGTGGCAAAAAGCTCAAGCCCGGTTCCGTCAGGCCGAAAACGAATGACACCACCGCCACGATGCTGCAAGCGGCGCCCGTCTGTACCAACGGCATCCATGAATCCAAAATCACCACCAGCTATGTAGATCCAGCCATCTATACCCAACTCCAGACCATTGGTCGTGTGATCAGGCGGGCGTTGATCAAAATCAAATGCAATACCTGAAATCAAACGTTTGGAAGCGTCTGCCACACCATCCTTGTCACGGTCAAAAAAGACACTGATGTGAGGTGGGTGTAACAGATACAGACAATCATGATCCCAGACTAATCCACGTGGAGAATCTATTTCAGGAACAAATTCCTTTACCTCATCGGCTCGACCGTCATGATCAGTATCCCTCAGGCGAAGCACGCGACCACGGCGGGCATTGCGACCTAGTGAGCCATTCCCATCACTGGACACATAGAGATCCCCTCCAGGAGAAGCTGCTACATAGACGGGATAATTCGCCGTCGCAGATGAGGCAAAAAGAGTCATATCGAATCCATCTGGAACAGATGCATCCTTTAGAATCTGTTCCTCTTCAGCCTGGCTCAGGTTAATTATTGTAGGTTTGACATTCCCGCCCTTGGCCAGCGGATCCTCAGACTTGTTTTTGACTGATTCCGCTATTTTTTTATCTTTGGCCTGCAGTTGAGGATAAAGCTTTTGAATTCCCTGCCCTTCCACTGAAAACTCCCACAAGCTGACCCAACCTCCCGCGCTTGTGCGTGTACCTGACATCTTCAGAAAGCGAAGTTCGGTTTGCGGGAACTTGGCCTTTGTATTTCCGAGTTGAAGATTATCGCTGGCATCATGAATCATTGTCCACGATTCCCCATCCATGGAAGCCTCTAATTTATATGCGTAAGCGTTACTTTGACTTTCCCATTGAATGTTTACTCCCGATATTTTTTGAACTTGATCGAATTCCAACTGAAGCCATTGGGGCTTACTCGCATTTGCCGCACACCACCGGGTTTTGGTTTCTCCATCAATTGCCATCCATGCAAAACGGTTGTTTTGTGTACTGCTTGCAGAAACTTTCACAAGAGTCGCGTTCTGCGGAGCTTTACCCGGGGCTTTTGATTTCGCTTGGGGCTTTGGTTCACTTTTAACGAAAGTAACCTTGTTTGCACCTGTGTAGGGTTTGAAATAATTTTCGTTCAATTTCCCACAGGCCCAGAGCAGGCCACGAGTGACTAACTCAAGATACCGATCATCTGCAACTGTTTCCGTATTGTGACCGAGAGTCGTGCTGAAACTGCGTGCCCCTTGGTTTTCATTGATCCAGGCAACCACATGTTCAACCGTCGTTTCCTTCCCTTTTCGTTTGATGATTTGCTTTCCTGTTGCCAAAGGGTGGGCATCGAATACTTTTGCGTTGTTGTACAGCTCTTCGCGAATGGTCGTCCAGTCTTTCAAGGTTTCATTGATGGGATGCTGGGTATCGGTAAAATTAATATCGATAGGCGCTTGAGGTCCATGGCTCGTGGATTGAATTCCAAAGTGTTTAAACCATAAATCGGTTCCATTGCGAAAGCTGTGCATCGCACAATGAAGATGCACCGCAGGCACGGTTTGATGC
>JBDQII010000079.1:0-14034 GCA_040264395.1 Verrucomicrobiota bacterium | reverse complement strand
GAGGTTGCGGCTGTAATAAGCCTGGTTTTTCAAGCGATAAAGCGTCTGGCTTTCCCTGAAGCCCGCATACCATGGTTCACCCCAGTTCATGCGGGTGTAAATATGCCAGTTGAAATGTCCCGGGTTGCTGGCATCGTTGATCACCGATCCTTGGAGTGCTGGTTCGAGATGGTCGAACCACGCTTTGGTGAAGAGCGTCCTGCCGTATTGCCCCATCCCGGTGGACCAATTGCCCTCCAGTCCGTCAAAGGAAATCTGAGCAAGCTTGGTTTGATTGAACAAGTCGGCGATATTCCGGGCGATTTCGAGCGACAGCTCCGTATTGCTCAAGAACACGCGGTATCCATGGTCCATTAGTTTTGCCACCTTTTCTGAACGGGCGTGGCCTGCAGCAGTGGTTCCCCATGCACCTCGCTGGCACCCTGTCAAAAACCAGGGAGCTTCTGCACTCACTGCTTGGTAACGGATCAACTCCTCACCAATCCGCACGGTGTTCATTGTGGTTTTCTTTTGAAAGAAGCCGGGGCTTTCTATGGGGATTTGATCTTGCGCTGCGTCAATTGAAGCCTTCAATACAGAGGCGCCAATTGCTGCCAGACGTGGGTCTGGGCGAGGTGCCACGTAAGGATCATTGGGTTTGATGAAATTAGACAGAGTGTGAACGCCCAGGCGCACTCCTGATGCCTTCGCTTTTGTAACACACCGTTGCATGCTGCGCCAGTTATCCGGGAATTGATTCGGATTAAGTTTGAAGTGTCCCCATGTCTGGAACGGACCGCCGTGATAAAGGTAACGCAGTCCGGCGCTTTTGGTCAGTTTGATGACTTCGTCGATGTCTTTCTCGCCAAAGGAAACGATCAGGTAGGAGGCAGTTGCATCCGGTGAGATCTTCGCCCAGACATCGTCGATTTCTGGATGTGGCAGATTTTCCTGTTCTTCAATCATCCCGATGGTTTGCAATGCCTGGTCAGCAGGGCATCCGAAAAGAGCAATTCGACTCCCAACCAGACCTCCATCCTCGAAGGGGGGGGCAATGTATTGGGGGTGTCCCCAGTTGGTGATGGTTCTTTGTTCGCTCCGATCCCGGCAATAAGCCTGGATCACACTGCCGTATTCCTTGTGCTCAGCCGTGTTGCCGCGATACAGTTGCTGATCTTTGAACTTGAGCGCAATATCTGAATAATCCGATCCGTCGAAGATGTTATACATCGGCATGACATCGTCCTCTTTTACAGGAAATCCACCCAGGGTTTTGGCGTTGAGTGATTGAATCCCTATGGCATATTGCTGATTGCGCACGACTCCCACTGTTTCGCCCACGATGGCCTTGATGGTGGTGGGGTATGGGCCCCACACCGCGAGGTCGGTTTTTCCTGTCGGTTCCACGGAGCGCAATTCAAAGGAGACATGACTATGGTGAGCAGTGTAAGCCACTACTGCCTTGATGTTGGTATCATCAAAAAAGAGATGCATTTCTGAATCGGACGCGTGCCAATCCATCCGACTGGGTGAATGGAAGGATCCATCGACGCGAAGGCTTAGGACAGGGGCCTCTACGTCAACCGGCAAGTAGTTGGTTCCGTCCGGCAATGATGTCAGTGAATGCAGATGTCCAGCTTTGATTTGAACCTGCATGGAGTCGGTCTTCAGCACTTCTGCAGAAAGGGTGATGAAGACAGATGCCGAGATACATTTCCATGCCAGAAGGAACATCATGATGTTCCTTCCTTGCGCACCTAGTTGAGCGAGATTTGATAATTTGATCACTTTAACGAGGTTGCGGACAGCTGTTTAATTGTCAAGTCCCTGACCGTTGTAAATGAAGGTAAATACCAAAAGACGACTCAAACGTGTGGTTTGATGAAGTCCAGCGCAGAAATCTTTTTAGCCTTGATACCGAAGAGATAAATGATCACCGGGCTCGGGTTAAGAATCCGGACGGCATTCTCTCATTCGCGCGAAACCCAGGGCCCACACCGTAAAAGCTTGCTTTTGTTCATAGGAGTCGAATCGGCGCCAAAGAGCGACAGAACATTCCCATATGATATCGCGGGCGCCTGCTCGATTTGGAACGGCTACCAACACACAGCGCAGGACTTCCGACGCGTGCTTGCTCAGCAGGCGGGGAAAGCGTTCATGTTCATCATGCCGTTCCACACATACAATGCGTATTCAGGCTCGAAATTTGGACATAAATTTAATATTTTTCTCACAAACTTGCCTTATAAAACCCGACACAATTGACTCATGAATAGTGAGGATAGTAAAAATATCATCAGTCTTTAGCACAAGATGAGCGAATAATCTCTTGCCACAGCAAGTCAATCTTCCGTGACTAGTTGATCATAGTTTGTTCTTGTCAGGAGATGGTCACGTTTCATCTCGAAAGGCCTGGATGAATTCTAAGGAAGATTGACCATTCATGATGTGGGGGAAGGGGTTTTGAAAACAGGCTCACGATTCAATACCCCTGTTTGAGAGACTCTCTTATGTAATTAGATTATACAACACCTGTTCAGGCCCCATACTGGGTTCTCATCAAATTATACTTGAAAAGTTTCATGTTTTAATTAAAGTTTTATTTGACAAATCCGATAATAGTGAGTGGTAGTCGATTCAAAAACAATTTAGGTTGTTTTACACTTATTTGTCTCAAACTTTTGGAGTAATCCGGATTTTAGATTTATGTATTTCAATAAACCAGATCAGAAAAAACGCGGCAGTCAATTGCAATTTATTGTGCGATTGCGTTCATTGCTTGCTGTGGGGACAATTTGTATTTCATTGAACGCCAGAAGTGAAACATTTGAACTCCAGCAACTGTCTCCTGTTGAAAACTTCCGCTACAGCGTCGATCTCAGCACTCGCTTCCTTCACGATTCGTTTCCCAATAAGAGTGGTTTTCAAAATGCAGTTGGTTTTGATGCATACACCAAGATTACAAGCGCCGAGCGGGATTGGGCTACTATCGTGATTCAGCTTTACGGAATGAGGCTCGACGGTCATCCGCGGCCGGCTCCTTTCTTTGAAGGTGAGGACGATTGGGAATTGATGCCTCGCATCAACACGATGAATATTCACCTCCTTCCAGATCGCAGCCTGAATCTCAAAATCGGACACTACGAAATCCCGTATGGTCTTGAAGTTCCCATCAATTCCAACGGAACCATCCGCCAGCTCAATCACGGCCCCAACTTGGGTGTCAAGGTTGATTATGGTGTGGGGCTTAATGGGACACTAAAGCACTTTCAATATGATTTCGGCATTAGCCGAGGTGCTGGTGTTGAATTTGACCTCGACACTGATGCCTACATTTTTGCAGGTAGGATAGGAACAGTTACCGATCGCGAATCTTTTTATGGAATCAACTCAGTAGGCCTGTCTGTTTTTCACATGGAATCGGATGAAGCTGGAGGCAACACGCTTCGCAGGCAAAGGGTTGGATTGGATGGCCAATATTACATGGGCCCTTTTGGTGCCATGGGTGAATTCTCTGTTGGTCATGATTCCGATCGTTTCCTCGTGAATTCCCTTGCAGAATTGAATGTTGTTAACAGGAAGGAAACCTTGCTTTTCTACCTGCAGTATCGGCATCGAAGCATTGACCGCCCGGCTGCTTGGGACCGATTCGCCAACATTGGGGCAGGTATACGATGGGCTCCTGATAACCATTGGGCACTGAGTGCTCAGATTGATCGGACGGTTGAGCACTTCGGATCTCTACCCGAATCCACTTTGGCTCAACTGCAGCTTCGCTATAGATTTTAAATCAGGTATAAGGTATAACGTATCATGAGACGCATTTTTTTCATTCTTTTGTCTGGATTGGCATTCATGGCTCCGGTCGAACAATCTTGCGGACAAGCTTTTTGTGCTTTGAGAGATCCGAATAGGATGATCGGTGAACTTTTTCCGAGTTTCAATCAGTTCAAATCGATCACTGTCACCGTTGGTCAGACAGAAGTTGAAGCTATCGAAAAAGCAACTGGACTCAAATGCGATGCGCGTGAATTCGGTCGCCATCGCCTGTATGCCATTTTTAAGGAAGGTAATTTGGAAGGGTTCGTTCAATCAAGAAGCGAAATCGTTGATTGGGGCATCGCGGAGATAATCATCGCGACAGATAGGGATGGTCAGTTAAGAGGATTCCGTTTTCAGCGGTGCCGCAGCCGATATCGCAATGCGGCTGAAGCGGAATCTGTTCAGGACATCCTAAGGCAGTTGACTTCCAATGAATTGATATCCTTCGCAAATGACGAAAAAGCCAGGCAATCTATCATGGAGCAAGCTAGCCTTTCGAAAAAAGTTGATCCACTTTTGAAGGGAATCCTATCTGGCGTTGCCAAGATGCAGGTGCTTATGCAAATAGTCTGGGATGACGAAATTGCTGGTTTGATCAATTGAACTTACCAGTCTTTTAAAAGCCGATTCCTCCATGCCGATTCGATCATACATATTAGTGCTGGTGCTCTGGATCGTCGCTGGTGGTGTTGCCCTCAACTTTCTGCAAAGCAGGCTGAATCAGACGCAACTGCTATCAGAACGCAAAACCTACGAATCCCTGCAGTGGATAGCCAAATTCGAATCTATTGGTTACTCCATGAACACGATATTTACTCTGGCGGATCTGTATTTTGGTTCTTCGAATGTTTACATACTGCCTGGGCTTACTAATCGTCACAACCAGTTTGAAGAGTCCGCATCCCAGATGATGCCCTCTCAGGAAGAAGTGTTTTTTGATCGATATGTCAATTATATCGAAAGCATTAATGATCTTGGAGAGGTCCTTGCGAAAGCTAAAAGCGCTGATAAGATGGAGGATGCTCTTGAAGATTACGACCGCATAAGCACCGAGATGATACAGCATTTCGATTGGATCAAGGACCAATCCAGAGGCAGCCTTAAATCTGCAGAGATTGCTCAGATAAATGCTTCTTACCGAAAAGTAACTTATAATACGGTTGCCATTTCAGTCTTTTTGCTTACCTCTGTCGCGATTTTTACATGGGCACAGCGTCGCCTGTCGAGTCCCGTTCGGCAGATGGCGACAGCAGCCGGAAACTCCATCAAGCTAAGTGAACCTTTCACTTCACCGGTGACTCAGGTCAAAGAACTGAACAGTCTGTCTTCCTCCATCACGACGCTGGTCCATAGTCTGGAGGATCTGGTAAAAAAACGTACTGCCAGCCTTGAGGAGCGAACTAACGAACTCATATCTGCTCGCGATCTCGCGGATGCCGCCAATGCGGCCAAGAGTGAGTTTCTAGCGACCGTGAGTCACGAAATACGAACTCCGATGAACGGTATCATCGGTATGAGTGAGCTACTTCATGATTCAGGTCTAAATACAGAGCAGCGCAAGTATGTCGAGACCGTTTCGCAATCAGCCCAAATACTCATGTCCATCATTAACGAGATACTTGATTTCTCCAAGATTGAGGCTGGCAAGATGGAGCTTGAAGCGGTCCACTTTGATCTGAAAAAAGTGTTGGAGGATGCGGTTGATGTATTGGGACACCAAGCCTCAGAGAAAGGAATCGAATTGTCGCTCTATACCTCTGTGAACTCACCATCCCACATGATGGGTGATCCCAACCGACTCCGCCAAATATTTCTTAACCTGCTCGGCAACGCGATCAAATTTACTCGCAAAGGAGAGGTTTCGATTCGAGTAAATGCAACACTGACCTCAGAAAAAGGGGTGTATCGTTATAAGATAGCAGTAAGGGACGATGGAATTGGTGTTACCCGGCAAAATCAGGATAAGCTTTTCAAATCTTTCAGCCAAATAGATGGTTCGACGACAAGAAAATATGGAGGCACGGGACTGGGGCTCGCTATTTCTCAACGGCTCGCCAACTTGATGGGTGGACAAATCAGTGTGCGGAGTCTGCCGGGCAAAGGATCTTTGTTTTTGCTGGATATACCTTTGTCAATTGATTCTAAATCTTCGAGAGTCCCCGTCTCACGTCCAAGATTCTTTCACAAAAATTTTCTCATCATGCACGGGCATTCCCGCTCAAGTCATGCTTTGGAGCGATCGTTGCGTAAGGAGGGTTGCGCCATCGTGTCGCCAATTTCTGCCGGTAGTTGGAATGACATGATAAACCTTCTTCCGAGCAAGATCGAATCCTTCGATCTTGCCATCGTGGACCTCGACCTTCCTCACCACCAGGCAGTCAGGTTCATTGACCATATAAGTAAATTAGCTGGGGGGAGCCGGATTCCTATTGTGGGCCTTACCTCCAGCGAAGGCCTTCTTTCCAAGGAGCTCGTGTTGAAGCTAAGAAAAGTTCTGGTCAAGCCTATCACGACTCTGCGCTTGACACGTTTCATCAGCAGCATATTTGAACATTCACCGGTCAGTGCCAAGGAATCTCCAGCCAAAGGTGCAGACCGGCTTGCGGGTGCCCCAATCTCGTCTTCATTCGTCAAAAAGGAGAACGAAATTCTTCTCGTTGAAGACAATGAGGTTAATATCATGATATCCAAGATGTATCTTAAAAAGCTTGGTTATGAAGCAGATATTGCAAAAAGCGGAATGGATGCCATTCGTGCTTGGAATCAAAAACACTATGACCTGATCCTCATGGATTGCCAAATGCCGGGTATGAGTGGTTACAGTGTCACAGCTGAGATTCGCCGCCTTGAATCAGAAAATCCTGCATTACCCCGCACACCCATTATCGCTGTCACGGCAAACGCGATGGAGGGGGATCGAGAGAGGTGTCTGGCAGTAGGCATGAACGATTACATCAGCAAACCGCTGGAAATAAGTGAATTGACTTCGGTGATCAGTGCCCATTTAAACCATTTGAAACCAAATGGTTCAAATGCATAATCATTGGAGTAAAAGCTCAATCCGCTATACCCATTGTTCTTAAGCTCGAAGTTTATGATTCAGATCTGCTTTGATTGCGGAAAATCCTGCTATTGACTTCTTTCATAACCTAGCTTCGACTCCAATTCTCTCCTTACCCACGTGATGACAAAAAAGAAAAATTTTCCGGCGGTGAAAGCTTTCATGACACCAGTCGCAATTGGCAATCAAAAGACTGGAGAGATTGGATTCAATGGGCAATCGAAAGTGGAGAAGGTAGTCGGATTCAGTTGCTTTTTAAGCTTGAGTTAGGGGCTAAGTATCTTGTTTTTGCAGGGCTGTAAAATCTTCTCTCAACCTGCTAGATGCTGCTTTAAATCTACAATTTGTTGAGCGTTTCATCAGTGAACTCTGATAAGTACACGCATTTTGGATTTATACGAAACAATTAATTTTGACAAAAAGATTGAATGATCGGTAGTTTTTGGATGTTAACCTTTAAATAGAGAGTCTTAACTTTTTAAGCTCACATGCATTCATCTGTACCAAGAGCTAAAAGAAGTTTTCAACTCCATGATAGGGAAGGACACACTGAAACTGACGCCTAGTTTTTCAGGAAAGATGCGAATCCAACAAGTCTTCTCTCGGGGTGTTGAATTGATAGGGAAGAAACACGCCGCGACGCCTTTCAGCGTGGATTGGAATTCGCACGCCTCTCTATCCAAGCGTCGTGATCTGGAGCCTGCTCAACAGTATTTCCTCTCCCAACATATCGAGAGCCATTTGGGAATACCGCATGATGTGGCATGGGAATTTGTTGATGAAGGTAAATTCTGCAAGTTCGATATCCACATCGCATGCGGGCACCTTTTAAACGTCATCACCAGTATCGCCTGCGGCAAAAGAAAAACACAAGGGGACACGGATTGCATCGCGGAGCAAACCATGGATTTCAATATGTTGAAACTGTTGCAAGACTCACGATCGTTACTCTTTGCGATCTAAGAACTCAAATTCAATGAAAATAAATCAACTCCCTATTTATAGCATCGCATACCTTTGTGTTTCCGGCTTGTCATTAAGCGCCGCAGATCTGAAGAATATCCCCTTGCCGCCGCATGCGTTCCGGCTGCCCGATGGCTACACTCTTGAAATGGTTGCCGCCCCTCCGTTGGTTCAGCGTCCGGTCCACATGTGCTTTGATGAACGAAGTACGCTTTGCGTCACGGACAGTTGCAAGGCACCGGCCGATTACATCGAATTAGCCTCAGCAACGGGAGTCAAGGAGTCGATTCCAATTCGGGACATGAAGGCGGCGCAGTATTCGAATATCTCACTGATGCCTGAAGTCTTTGAAGCCTTGTTGAAGCCGGATGAGAGCGCTGATCCAGTCGCTTATCTGAAATCGGAAACCTTGCCCGGACCGTTGGTGTCCAATAACGAGCAAGCCCATGATGCGAGTGCTGAGATCCCCTTGCACAGGCCATTGAACTTGCCCGGGCTGCATGCTTACGCTCAGAAAAGCGTTGAGGCAGGAGAGACAATCGAATTCAGAGTGAGCAGTACGGTTTCATATGACTTGTCTGTTGTGGCGTTAGGGGCAGATCCTGAAAGCCGAGAAGAGGACCCCGTACTGGAAACGATGCGGGAGGAAAATCCAAAATCACAACCCATTCATCCCGGATCATATGTGCACGTGTCAAAAGGATTGCCTGTCGAAAGGCGTCTGACTGAGCTTACCCTTGAAGGGTGGTTCCGTCCCTTCAGTGTTGAAGGCTGGCAAGGCCTAATTACCCAGCATGATTATCCAGATCATTGTGGGGTTGGTTTATTTATCAACAATGGTCGGATCGCTTTCATCACGGGCAATGGGGGAAGCCATGATCCAGCTGCCCTTCATCAAACGGATTCAGGCCTGATCAGGGCTCAAAATTGGCATCACATCGTTGCCACTTGGGATGGGAAGAATAAACGTATTTACGTAGATGGCAGGCTGGCGGGTGAGTTTCCATCCGCAGGTGTGATTCGGCCAGGGGCAACGGCGCTTCGATTGGGTGCCTATGGCAGTAACGGTGTCGCTGATCACTTTTACAATGGTGACCTCGCGATGTGCGTGATTTATCAGCGAGCTCTGAATAAGGATGACATTGAAAAACGATTTTCTGATCATGGCCAGACTACTCCCAAAGATGAATCGGTGCTGGGATGCTGGCCTTTCGTGGAGGAACGCGGCAGCAGGGTAGCTGATGTGAGTAACGACGGACGTCATGGGCAGATCATCAATAAAGGAACTTGGATGATTGGTGGACCGAACTTCGATGCCGGAGCGATCGGTCGGCACGATACAAGTTATGATCCATCCAAAGACCCGAATCGTGGCCATGGGTTGCGGCTGGCTTCAGACGAACTTTACAATGCTCGTTGGGAAGTTTCACATCGATTTGGAATACCTGCTGACGCCAAATCCGGCGTCTACGCAGGCCGCTTTGATTTTGAAATGGACGGCAAGCCAATGCGTTACTTCACCACCTTTGTCGTGCGGCGTCCTGAATCACGATCCAAGGCACCCTTATTGGTGCTCGTCTCCTCGAACACCTGGCTGGCGTACAATTCGGCTCCCTTCCCACTCAATCACGGACCCGAAAAGATCATGATGGGCACTGAAGGGCTTGCCAGCAGCCATCCTGATGCGGCTACCTACAGCTGTTACCGGGATCATCGTGCCGGTCAGCCAACATACAAGATCGGCCTCAAGCTGCCCTGGCCGGCCGCGGGTCCAAATAAAACCTATATCAATCAATCTTACAGTCATTTGCTTCGGGGAGAGCGCTTCCTGCACCTTTGGTTGGACCAGCATGATTATGAATATGATGTGATTACCGACCGTGATCTCGATTCAAATCCCGAGATTCTGAAAGACTATCAGGTGGTGTGTCTCAATGGGCACAGTGAATACTGGTCCGATCGCGCTTACGATGGACTCGATAACTACCTCAAGGCAGGAGGTGCAGCCATGGTCATGTCCGGGAATACCATGTTCTGGCGAGTCAGTTTTGACGATTCCGATGAAGTAATGGAGGTTCGGAAATTCGGTACTGGTATCGGCGGTCGTCAGGCGGCACAGGTGGGGGAGCTATACCATAGTCATGACTTCAAACGAGGCAGCTTGATGCGCTTCTGCGGTTATCCTGCCTGGAAAGTGATTGGGCTCACCTGCATAGGATGGGGGACAGCTTTTAAACCTTATACGGTGGATCAGCCTGATCATTTTCTCTTCAATCATCCTCATGCCACCGGATTGAAGAAAGGAGATACTTTTGGATTTATCAGTGACGATGTTGGAGCGGTCGGGCATGAGTTTGATGTGCGGCTTTCGACCCTGCAGCGAGCTACGAATGACCCGGTCATGGAAGGACTTGTCGAACCCGATGGGATAATAACGGTCGCTCGCAGCCACCATGAGCGCCAGATCCTCGACTTCAATGCGGAAGGTCACAAGCCTCGTGTGGGTGATGAGGACACGATTGCAGAGATGATCTACTGGGAACGCCCCGAGGGCGGGCGTGTATTCCACACCGGTTCGATTGCAACCGCCTGGGGCGTTTTCCATGACGAAAGTCTGAGCAAGCTGGTCAGGAACGTTCTGTATCATTTCGGAGTGAAAGGAAAGGGTGATTAGGAACTTTCATCGCCCACGGGCTTGCCTGCTGCTCCAGATCAGGGCTTGCCCTTGATTCCAGCAAGACTGACGGGCCTTCTTTATTTGTGCCCATTGATTTTCCGTGATGAAATGTCCCCACTGACCGCAGGCATTTTTCTCAAATCTTTAGAGACGTTAAATGAGAGTGCACATGGAAGGTGTATTCATGGCTTGGGCAGGAAATGCATGCGATTTCGAAGGATGTAGAATCATCTCTCTCGACCGGACAGAAGATCGCGAGTTTGTGCGCCAACCATCGAAAACGATCATACTCTACTTCGATGAATGATCAAAAAAATGTCAGCACCCTACAGTGCGACGCGTTCCTTGTCTTAACAATTTCACATGATGGACTTCCGAGTGCGTGGAAAAACGCCAGGATCGCATGTCAGTAGATGTAATGAGGTAGGTGCGTCTTTGACGCCGCCTAGGTCTGAAGCATGCAAGTGTCTACATGTGTTTTTTTCTGATCAAGCCGAGCTCGATTGAGTGCGGCTTGTTCGGTATTGAACATTTTTTAAAGGCTACATACAGTTTAAAACATCATGACGAAGAACAAGGGTATACTCATTGGATTCACAGTTGTTGCCATTCTGGTTCTGTTATGGTCGGTTTTCGGGAATGAACCTTTTGATAATCAGCCTACCTTCAAGAATGAAACCGAAGCTCGTGTCTACTTAAGGTCACAAGTCGCCAGTGGACAAATGTCTGAGGTGGAAGCGCAGCTCAGACTAGCTGAAATCATAGCCGGGCAAAACAAGGCCCAGAGAAAAGAGAAGAAGAAAAAAAGAGCCTCGGGGAAGAAGAAAATGTTTGAGTCTCTCAATGAAGCGGTTGAACGAGGTGAAATGACGAAAGAAGAAGCCATGGAGAAATTCAAGAATCGAAAGACGGCTGAGAAGGATTCGGGAAAAGCGCCCTCCCAAAAAAAGCAATGAATGACTGGCTGACATGAGAGTGATGAATGCATTGATTTCAAAACCCTTGAGTGCCTCCCATGGCAAGAAAGAGATAGAAGCCGGTATACCAAACTCGGGTTTTACCCTGATTGAACTTCTGGTGGTCATTGCCATCATCGGGATCCTGGCAGGTATGTTATTGCCAGCCCTTTCCAAGGCCAAGGATCGGGCCAAGCGGACTCACTGCCTGAATAACGTGCGTCAGCTGCAACTGGGCGTCTCCATGTATGCAGATGACCATGACGGCTACCTGCCCCCCCGGGATTACGATGCAGGTGAGGTGTGGATGGATCGTCTGGAGTCTTATTATGGGACTCGAGGTGTGCTGAAGTGTCCGGTGGATAGGGGCAAACGTGAAAACGATTATCTGATGAACGGTTTTGTTGATTTCTTTGCTGTGGAATCATTTCGAGGCGATTGGAATGCTTTTTTCGGGGCTTACAAGTCGGGCGGCTTCACTGGAATGAAACTGGGCGCGATACCAGAACCTTCCGAAACGATTGTGCTCGGGGAAAGGAAAGCTGAATCAGAAGATGATGCCTACATGGATATCTGGCCACCTGAGTATGGTAGCGACCATTTGACCGAAGTGGCTCATGGCAAGCATCGCTCGGTAGGCAATGAGCAGGGCGGTGGTTCCAATTACGGTTTCGTTGATGGCAGTGTGCGCTTTCTCAAATTCGGAGAAGCCTTCAGTCCTCAAAACCTGTGGGCGGTGACGGACGAATTCCGAAATGCTTCGCTGCCTGAACTCTGATAAAATGTAAGGAGAGGTTCTGGTGCACTCAACCGTAGGTGCAAAAAACGAAACTCAAATACTTACTTTACGATGATCGCCTATCAATATTTATCCATGGGGCTCAATGCGCTAGCGCGGGCACACCACATGAAATCGATGGCGGGCCATCTCGGCGCGGCAGTGATTGCCGGATATTTTGTTGGCGAGCAACGCCCCAATCTTGATTCGAAGGTTTACCAGGGGATCGAGGACGATCTTGAGAGAATCATGCGCGGCGAGTCGGTTTTCGGGAAAAGAATGTATAAGAACTCAAAGCTTGCTGACTGTGAATTGTTTGAGCCCTTTCCCAGGCAGAAACCCGATGAAACACTCATTGACGGAGTTGCTGAATCACTCGAGAAGAACATCGGAAGTCCCCGAGAGTCTGGGCACAATGTGATCTTTGCCTCTCTTGCGATTCGCGCGCTCAAGGAACATCCCGAATTTGCAACGCCGGCGGTGGTCGATGGAATCCGGAAGTTGATCTCCCTCTTCGATAACTCCCATCCTGGGAGCGGATATTACGGCAAGAAAAGGGGACGGATTTCCGGGAACAAGATCAAGCTTTCCAACGATGATGGAACACCTCTCTACACGGATATAGAGGGAATGACCATTGCGGTATTGGACGAAGTGATCAACCAGAAACCCGAGATCAACCGCACCGGTTATGGAAGCATCGTCCACGTCGTCAATCACGCTGCAGCGATTGCTGATCTCTCCGTTTATGGCTATTCAGAACTGGTGCCGCGTGCTGTAAGGGCCCATCGTGCCCATCTGCGCCTTTGGCGTAATCTACCGAATGTCGCAGACGAGAGAGGGCACATGAAGGTTTCTAAGTTCACGCCTCACACAGCAGCTTATTGGACATCCGGAAAAATACCTTATGACCGCGCACTCCTCACGCATCGAGTGAAAACCATGTTCGGCTTTGATGAGCTCGCCGCAGCGGTTGACGAGGAGGCGAAGGAGAAGGCAGCTTACAACAAGCTGCGCTTCATGATCTGATTCGTTTGGATGGCTGGTCGATGTCCACAAGCGCATCCTGAATGATATCATTGCATGAATGCAGAGACCATGAGCATTCAAGGGTCTCAAAATGTTATTGATCGGCTGATAAATGTTTCTATGCTCAAGAATATGAAACCCGCACTTATACTTCTGGCCATGGTCTTAATAGCCAATAGCAACCGGGCCGATTGGCAGGCGTTCAATGACAGTGCCAACAAGAATGGAGGTACTGATGATCCCACGGTGACTACCATCAACATTGGACGGAGCAGCCCGGGACCTGTTGAGGAGGAGCTCTTGCAGTTCGGTAGCGGGGACGGCACAGGTGTGATAGCACGCTATGAGGAAACCGTTTCAACCGGGAGTGTGTTCTGGACGTCCGATTCGATCACGGTCGATCCTCAGAGTGATGCTGCTACCCTGTTTGGTGAGGTATTGGACCTGAATGGGAACATCAGTTATGGCGATGCTCCGGGTTGGCATGTGGATTTGGTCCTGGAGGGTCTGGATCCCAAGCGCACTTACACCTTTGCCGGGACGGCCATGCGGGGAGGGGGCCAGGGTTATGCCGAGCGTACGACCAACTGGCAACTGTTGGGAGCTGATACCTACACTTACGCGAGTTCCCAGGGTGCCTGGAAGGTTGGCGAAGACAGTGTGGAATTCAGTACAGGTCACAACAAGGTGGGCTATGTGGCGCGATGGACTGGTATTGCGCCGGGTTCCGACGGGAAAATCATCATTCGTACGAGTCATACGGTGGGGG
>JBDQII010000078.1:0-14140 GCA_040264395.1 Verrucomicrobiota bacterium | reverse complement strand
GGATAGTTATGTTAAACTGCTTACAGCCGGTCCTCGCGAGGAAGTCATCTCCAAATCCGACATTCAAACACGCGCAATCTCCAAAAATTCGGTGATGCCTGAGGGATTGGAGCAAATGGAAGATAAAGACTTCAGAGATATGATCTGGTTCATCCTGAATCCTCCAGAAGATCAACGCCCCTTGACCGCGGCCTTGCGGCGTGAACTCGTGGGCGAAACATCAGATAGTGTTCAGCGCGATTACGAATCTATCAATCTCTGGAACCCAGATTGGCAAGTCGAATCCTCAGAAAAGGGTAATGCTCCCTCTATTGAACCGGATTGGGAAGATACAAAAAATGTTTTGGTTACGCATCCTTTCTGGCATCAGCGTGGAGCAGCATTGGTGGGGAAAGTAAATATACCGGCTCAGGGAAAAACCTTCCTTCGGTTCAAAGTCGCTTCCGCGCCAGGAGGTCAATGGGTGCTGCGGGTGTTTGCGGACCTGAAGCTTGTTCAACGACAGAGTGTTTCTCGTCAAAAAGGCGTATGGAACACGGTGGAAATCGACTTGACGCCATTTGCTGGAAAAGAAATCCCCATTCGCCTCGAAAATTATGCCTATGACATGAAGAACGACTTCGGATACTGGGGGGCAGTCAAGTTAATCACCAATTAGATTGGCAAACCGGATCAGGCAGGAAGTTGGAAACTCCCGGATTTCCATTCCTTCTCCATTTGAGTTTTGATTTGTTTGCAGCCCAAACGTTGAAAACATTCCTTCACGGCTGGAAATTGTTCGGTCAGGATCCCTGCCAGAAGGAGATACCCGCCGGGTTTGAGGCGGTTGAGAATGGTTTCCGCGTGTGATTTCAGGAGGTCATGCATGAGATTGGCACAGACCAAGTCATATTTATTGCCTGTCTGTGGCTTCAATTTCGTCAGGTCACTTCGAGATACCTGAATAAGGTCAGAGACATCATTGCTTTCGGCATTGTCACGCGTAACGGTCACGGAATCTGGATCAAAATCAAAGGCTTTCACTGGAATATATCCAAGCTTGGCAGCGGCGATAGCAAGTATGCCTGAACCTGTGCCGACATCCAGAAGCGAGGGATGGCTCAGCTTGGATTGGAGGCGTTCGATCTCTTCAAGGCAAAATCGTGTTGTAGCGTGCTGCCCTGTCCCAAAACTCAGCCCCGGATCCAGAACGATCAGTGATTGACTTTTCCGGGGCTTTCGACGATTCCAGCTAGGCTTGATCAGCAGACGGGTCCCTATCTCAAGAGGTTTGAAATGCCGTTTCCAGGACTCCTGCCAATCATTGGCTTTGATTTTGCGACACGTGGCCTTCCAATCCTGGTTTCTTGTTTCACCCGGAAAAAACTCCAGCACCTGCTGCTTGAGCTGATGATTGCGCTCTCTGGACCATTGGGAACGGTCTGTGATAAACGCAGAAACAATGGCTGAATCACTTTCAAGTGGACAATAAGCAGAGGCAGGTTGTTCCAGTAAGGCAGACAGCAATTCAGTGACAGGTTCATCCAGGCATTTGGGGACTTCGATGGAAATCTGCCAGACAGGTGTATCCTTATTTGCTGCTGAAGACATGGGAGATTGATTCGGATGGTTCAGGTAAATGACACGCACTGTTCACACGGAAGCTGCCATTGCCTTCTCCTGAAGCGTGATTAATTCCTTGATTCCCTTGCTGCCAAGCGCCAGTAACTCAGTAAGCTCGCCATGGTGGAAAGTTCCTTTTTCACCCGTGCCCTGAAGTTCTATGTATTCATCCTTGTCAGTCATCACAAGATTCATATCGACCTCGGCATTGACATCCTCTTCGTAATTCAGATCCAGCAGTGGAACGCCATCTACAACCCCCATGCTGACAGCGGCAACACCATTCACGATAGGGCTTGTTTTGAGGAGTTTCTTATCGAGCAATGTCTGAATTGCGAGAGATAATGCGACGAAGCCGCCAGTAATCGAAGCAGTGCGTGTACCTCCGTCGGCTTGAAGGACATCACAATCAACCCAAATAGTTCTGGGCCCCAGTTTATTGAGGTCGACAGCTGCACGGATGGCTCGTCCGATCAATCGCTGGATTTCCTGGGATCGGCCATCAATGCGCCCTTTGCTTGCGTCCCTTTGTTTTCGGCTGTGGGTAGAGTAGGGAAGCATGGAGTATTCCGCGGTGATCCAGCCACCTTCCTTTTTCTGTTCTTTCATCCAGCGAGGGACTTTTTCTTCGATGGTGACACCGCAAACAACTCGTGTGTTTCCCCATTCAATGAGCGTGGAGCCCGTTGCGTGAGGTGCGATATTATTTTTAAATTGAATGCCTCGAAGCTGATCTGGTGATCGATCTTCGGAGCGCTTTGGCAAAGGTCTTGAGCTGCTATTTGCATTAATATCTGACATGATGCGGGATCGTGCCAAAGGTATGGGCGCAAAGCAAATGGAATGCGCTCATTTTTTCAAAAGGTTGAAGATGGACGTATAACCGAGCGTTTTTCGGATTAAAATACAGCGATAACAGAGAACGTCACAATAAACAATTAAGGGGGTTTTTGCGGCGTTTGAGTGAACGTCTGCCATCAATGGCTCCAAGCTCGAATTGACAAGCAATTAGGATTCAGTCATAAACTTGCCGCCTTTATTAGATAATATGAATCAAAATCCTCACGTGGCCATTGTAGGCGCTTCGGGTGCCGTAGGTGTCGAAATGATTAAAACCTTGGAGCGTCGATCCTTTCCGATTGGCAAACTGACTCTTCTTGCCTCGAAACGTTCGGCGGGCAAGACATTGAAATACAGGGGCAGTGAAATTGCGATTCAAGAATTGACGGAATCGGCATTCGAAAATGTGGATATCGCTTTATTCAGTGCCGGTGGTGGCATTTCGAAGCAGTTTGCTCCCTTTGCGGTGAAAGCCGGAGCTGTCGTGGTCGACAATTCAAGTGCATTCCGTATTGACCCCAATGTCCCTTTGGTAGTGCCTGAGATTAATCCAGAGGACGCCAAAAGCCATCAAGGTATTATCGCGAATCCCAATTGTACTACTGCAATCACTCTAATGGCCCTGCATCCTCTGCATAAAGCCTTTGGTGTCACTCGCGTCTTTGCTTCCAGTTATCAGGCGGTTTCCGGGACGGGAGCTCAGGCGATCAGTGAGCTGGAAAACCAGGTCAAACAAATTGCCAGCAACCAAGAGGTGACAAAAGAGGTCTATCCGCATCAGATTGCGTTCAACGTTTTACCGCATGTCGATGATTTTCTTGAGTCAGGTTATACGCGTGAAGAAATGAAATTGGAAAATGAAGGTCGTAAGATCATGCATCATGACGATTTTAAAGCCAGTGTGACATGTGTGCGCGTGCCTGTGTATCGCGCGCATTCAATAGCTATCAGCGCAGAGTTCAAAAAACCAGTGACGGTTGATGCCGCAAGGAGAGTACTGTCTGATGCACCGGGTCTGGATGTAGTGGACGATACGCAAAACAATGTTTATCCATTGCCGTTGATCGCCTCAGGTAAAGATCATTGTGAAGTAGGCCGTTTGCGTCTCGATTGCGCGCTGGATAACGGTTTGTGTTTTTGGGTTGCTGGCGATCAGCTGCTCAAGGGAGCAGCCCTGAATGCCGTTCAAATTGCCGAGTTACTGGTTTCGTAGATATAGATGAGCCTATCCTCTCTCGAGTAGCCATAAAACTGCGATTCATCGCTTGGATCGACGATTCCATTTCAAGAAAACAGGAACTCTCCAGCCAGAGTTCGACTGGATTGAGCAAAAAGGTTCTGTGACCCGGTCTTGATCGACTTCAGGCATCTCCATGGATATCCATACTTAAGGTGTTATGGTGGCTGTGTGAGAAACGCACGGTTCTAACGATGCATTTGTTAACATGCGCTGCAGTTTGGTATCCCTCCGCACCCTTATCAGCAGCAATAGCACTTAGCATTGGTGCGTGTGCTTGTCATGCTATGGATTATCAAAATCATCGGGGATAGAATTCAATTTCGATTGATTGCGCAGCACAGTTTAAGTAGTGTTTGGAATTGTGCAGTCACCAAGTAATTATGATGTACTCATTTAATAGAGTTCGTTTCAAACGGCTCATATTGTCTTTGGTCTTACCAATCTTGCTCGGAGGTTCAGGATGCCTTGGAGCGCTACAAATTGTTGCAGACAGCTTTTCTTCCAAAGACTTGGAATTTTTTGAGCGAAACATTCGCCCGGTGCTGGCCCAGTCCTGTTATGAGTGTCATAGCCATCAATCCAAGAAATTAAAAGGTGGTTTATTATTGGATTCGAGAGCGTCAATCATGCGTGGAGGAGAGTCAGGGGCTGTGATTGATTCCAGCATTGTGGAAAACAGTCCCTTGTTGATCGCTATTCACTATCAGAATGTGGACCTGCAAATGCCCCCTCAATCTCGACTGACGGAAAGCCAGATCAAAAATATCACGCGCTGGGTGAATCTTGGCCTACCCTGGCCTGATGAACCCGAACCAACTCCAAACCGATCACAAAAAAGTGATTTTGATATCGAAAAAAGAAAGGCAGGGCACTGGGTGTGGAAAGCACCTGCCAAACAAGCATTGCCTGAAGTGAATCAATCGGATTGGGTTGAAGAACCCATTGACGCATTCCTGCTTCACCGACTTGAAAAAGAGGGCATGTCTCCAGCTCCGACTGTCGGCAAGCGCACTCTCCTGAGAAGGATTTATCTGATTTTGACCGGTTTGCCCCCTTCTCCTCAGCAGGTAGATGCGTTTATTGAAGATGATCATCCAAAAGCATATGAGAAAGTAGTGGATCAGTTGCTGGGGTCAGTTCATTACGGGGAACAATGGGCAAGGCATTGGCTCGACCTGGTGAGGTACGCAGAAACCATGGGGCATGAATTTGATTACGTTATTCCCAATGCATGGAAATACCGTGATTACGTCATAAGGGCATTCAATGAAGATATCCCTTTTGACTCATTTGCCAAAGAGCATATCGCTGGAGATTTGTTGAAAGTAGCTCGCCTCAGGAAGGATAACGGTGAGAATGAATCGATACTTGGTACAGGATTTTACTGGCTAGGACAGCAGGTGCATTCGCCTGTGGATATCCGGATGAATCAGTTGGATGTACTGGATAATCAAATCGATGTGCTCACAAAATCTTTTCAGGCCCTGACTGTGACATGCGCTCGATGTCACGACCACAAATTTGATGCAATATCAACAAAGGATTTCTACAGCATTTACGGTGTAGTCAAAAGCTCACGATATCAGCAGTCCACCCTCCGCCCGTTGGATCGGATCGAGAGCACTGTCAAGACACTGGAGGGTTTGCAGAATGAAGTGCTGAACCAATTTGCATCGAATTTTTCTGACGTGAGCCAAGCTTCAAGTGAATTCAAAGAGTTGATAAAAAACGCTGATGTCACACTCCTGGGAGACGCATCCATTGATGGTTTTGAGGACTGGTTGTTTAGCGATGAAGCAATGAGTTTTGATCCCTTTGTAAAACCGGGAACAATGGTGAGCAGGCCTGGTGAAACTTCGGTGGTGCTGGCAAGCAGGGAAGCGATTGACTCTGCAAAATGGTCGGTGGCTTTACAGGGGGCCCTTCGATCGCGCACCTTCACCATATCACACCGATACCTGCATGTGTATGCCTCGGGTAAAGATTCGCGAGTCAATGTGGTGGTTGATAACTTCAATTTGATCAGGGCTCCTATTTACGGTGGGCTCAAAAAGAATCTAAACCATGAAGAAGCCAAATGGATAACTTTTGACCTCGGAATGTGGGAAGGGCATGAAGCTTATGTCGAATTGAAAGATACCCAGCATTCCGACCTTTCAGGAGGAGGGGCTCATGGTCCCAATGGTTGGTTTTCAGTAGAAACAGTCTTAAGTTCAGGGAATGCCCAGCCACCGACGTTGAAGCGTCCATTGCTCCGGCTGTCACAAGAAGGTTTATCAGATGTTCTTGTTTCGAAAATGGATTCCTATGCTCAAACTTCTGACAGCATTCCCCTGGCACCCGTTGCTATTTCAATGACAGATGGCAATGGTGTCAATGAATCCGTGTTCATTAGAGGGAACCCCAAAAATTTGGGTGAAGAGGCTCCCCGAGGTTTTATTGAGGCTCTCAGCCATATAGGGAACCGTAGTATCGAAGGGTCCGGACGTCTGGCGCTTGCCGAACACATTGCAAGCCCGGATAATCCGCTCACCGCACGCGTTTACGTGAACCGTATCTGGCATCATATTTTCGGAATAGGATTGGTGCCGACGGTGGATGATTTTGGTGTATTGGGCCAAAGACCCACACATCCTGAACTACTCGACTGGCTGGCTGTCTGGTTTGTGAATGAAGGGGAATGGTCTACTAAAAAACTCATTCGCATGCTCGTGCTATCGAGTGCATTCCAGATGGATTCCAAATCATCGCCTGAGATGGACGCCAAAGACGAGGCAAACAATTTACTTCACAAAATGCGAGTTAGACGGCTTGAGGGTGAATCGATCAGGGACTCCCTGTTGAAGGTTTCGGGGCAACTTGATCCAAAATCATATGGCCCCTCTGAAAAAATACACCTGACATCTTTCATGACTGGCAGAGGGCGGCCGCGTGAAAGTGGGCCGCTGGATGGAGCTAATCGCCGAAGCATCTATGTGGAGGTGAGACGGAACTTTCTTTCGCCATTTCTGATAACATTTGACACGCCCATTCCGTTCACGACTTTCGGTAAGCGTTCCCAGTCCAATGTGCCGGCGCAATCATTGGTACTCATGAATGATCCGTTCGTGATTCAGCAGGCGGAGGCCTGGGCTACCAAGTTGCAAGGCCTGAATATTTCGAATGAAGCTAAGCTTATTCATGTATATGAAACAGCTCTGGGGCGTTTGCCGGCCGAGGACGAAACACGCAGTGCACGCCAGTTTTTAAAAGAACAGAAAAGAGTTCATTTGAAAAATGTCAATGGCCCTGAGGAGGCCGGAAAGAAAGCATGGGCGGACCTATGCCATGTCTTGTTCAACGTGAAAGAGTTTATCTACATCCACTGATATCATGTTTCCTTGCGGTAAATACAGTAAACAACCCATTTCGCGGCGTGCTGCCCTGAGCCGTATTGCAAATGGGTTTGGCTCCGTTGCTCTCACATCCATGCTGCATGGAAAAACGCCTGACGGGGCAGATTCGAAATCCAACGGAGAGGCATCCATTCATCCTTTGGCTCCTCGTGCGCCTCATTTTGCGCCTAAAGCAAAACGGGTGATCATGCTTTACATGGATGGTGGCCCGTCTCAAATGGATACATTCGATCCCAAGCCAAAGTTGTCCGCAGATCATGGTAAGCCTTTTGCCATGAAAATGGAACCGACCCAGTTCAATAACAATGGCAACACATTTGGTTCTCCATGGAATTTCAAGCAATATGGGCAGAGCGGTATGCCTGTCAGCGAGCTTTTCCCTCACGTGGCTGAATGTGTGGATGACATGTGTTTTGTGCGTTCCATGGTTTCTGAGTTTTCCGAGCATACGAATGCTAATTATTTTCTGCACACTGGACTTGGACTAAGTGGACGACCGAGTGCTGGTGCCTGGGTCACCTACGGTTTGGGAAGTGTGAACGAGAACCTTCCCGGCTATGTGGTATTGAACGGTGGGCTGACACCTCCGGGAGGTTTGGATAACTTTTCAAGCGGGTTTCTTCCATCGGCTTACCAGGGTTCTGTGTTTCGTCCAGCCAATCCACCTGTAGCAAACATCAACCCAATGGAAGCCAGCGCTGAACTGCAGAAGCGGAAACTGGGGCTGCTTGAAAAGCTGGATCAGGTTTCTCTGCAAGAACTGGGGAACGCGGAGCCCGTTGAATCGGCCATTGCTAATTACGAACTGGCTTTTCGGATGCAATCTGCTGTTCCTGAGTTGATGGACATTCAGGGTGAATCTGAATTGACGCGACGTATGTACGGACTGGACTCGGAATACAAGCCAACCCAGATTTTTGCTCAGGAGTGTCTTCTTGCCAGAAGATTGGTTGAGCGCGGAGTCCGTTTCATTGAATTAACCTGTCCAGCGGTTGGTGGGGATCGGTGGGATCAGCATGGTAATTTAAAGGATGGTCACAACAATAATGCCAAGGCAGTTGATCAACCTATTGCTGCCTTGCTGAAAGATCTCAAGGGGAGGGGGCTTCTTGATGAAACGCTTGTGGTCTGGTGTGGGGAATTTGGACGTACTCCCTTTTCTCAAGGGAGCAACGGACGTGATCATAATCCGTTTGGATTCACTATCTGGATGGCAGGTGGCGGTGTGAAAGGTGGGATGTCCTATGGTGCAACGGACGAATACGGTTACAAGGCAGTGGATAAGCGAGTGGAGATTTATGATTTACATGCCACCATGCTCCATTTGTTGGGCATGAATCACAAGAACCTGACCTTTCGCTTCGGTGGTCGTGACATGCGTCTAACGGATGTTCATGGTCAGGTGCTTTCCGATATAATGATTTGATTATTCCGAATCATTGTTCGGGTTCATCGTGCCTTTGATTCCCAAACTCAGGATAAAAAGTCCCAAGACTGCAATGAGAGCCAATAAACCGAAGTATTGAGTTTTGGAAATTTCCCTGCCGAATAAAATCAGAATTTCAGATTGTTGGAAATTGCTCGCAGCATCGCCAGACATCTTGAGAAAATGGTAAACTATCGGGGTCACCATTAGCGCGACACCCATAATGATCCTACCGATTGCTTTGTTCATAATGTGAGTATTGGATGGGTTGTTTTCATGTTTGTCAATGCCTGGATGTTCAGGGGGGCTTGTGGGTTTGTGTATTTCACGATGCGGGGTGGTTGAATATTTATTGACCGTCAGCATGCTTTTCCATCGGTGAGATGCTCGCATTATTTCGAAATCCATCACCTGCCCTCGTCATTCGAAACGTTTCATTCGCATTTATCCATGCCTGAACGGAATCCAAATCATTGTCTGCTCGTTTGGAAACGATACTCGGTAGGATCGATTTTTTCATGAGAAACCCCCATCGGCCCAGTAATCATTTTCTTGTTCTAACGTGCTGTTTTTCTCCCAAGCCCGCGTTTACTAAAGAATTGTCGTATTGGATGTTCAACGGGGAGATCCGTCCTCAGCAATAAGTGATCGACTCCGTTTCGTTTGAGTTCTGTATGGAGAGTGTCCATATTCAGATGGTGAGAGCGACCATGGGCGACAAATTCGGTATTTGTTTCTGCTTCTCTTCCGCGATAAAAACCACTCCCAGAGAGAGACACCTCTGCGGGGTCCTGAAGCTGTATGACCGCACAGTCGTGACACTGCCCCATCAACTTCAAGGCCGGTAACGCGCCGGGGTCATGAAGATCGCTCAAGATGACGACAAGCGCTCGATGGGGTAGTGTCGCACTCAGCTCACGCAGACGTGCTGCAAGAGTGGTTTGTTCATCGAGGCGATATCGCCTTAACTGATGCATCCATTGAAGAACGCGAGTGCGTGATAAACTTGGTTCGATCCGCAGGGCGCGATTTCCCGCTCCGATAAGCCCCACTGGGCTGACTCGATCCAATCCGGCGAACGCCAGCCCACCTGCCAGATGCACGGCCAGCGAATACTTGCTTCTCGGATAGGAACTCACGGTCATGGAGGCTGATGTATCGAGGAGAAGATACATGGGTAATTGCTTCGTTGCTTCAAATTCCTTGATGTAAAATTTCCCAAGCCGAGCGGTCACACGCCAGTCAATTGATTTGACAGAGTCTCCTGGTTGATAGGGTCTTGACTGAACATATTCGATTCCTGATCCCTTGAACGGCGAGGGGTCCATACCGAAATTAATACTGTCGGCAAGGCGCCTGACAGTAATCAGGAACTGCCGATCACTTAAACGATCGCATGTTTCTAAAGTATGCTCCATTACAGGTTTGACGCTGAGGATCAAGTTGTTTTCGAAATGCTTCCCTATTGGAATTCCATCATGATTTCATTCAAAATATCAGGTCCACTCAGCCCATCTGCCAAAGCTTCGTAAGTGAGTCTTATACGGTGGAGAATCACATCTTCAGCCAAAGCAAAGAGGTCCTCTGGAATCACGTAATGTCGACCATGAATGAAGGCACGCGCTCGCGCGGCCTGAACAAGGGCGATGCCTGCGCGAGGGCTGGCGCCTAATTCAATTTTTTCATGCTCTCGCGTGCGTCGCACGGTTTCGACGCAATGTTTCACAAAAATTTCACTGACATGGATTTTCTGAACTTCCTCCATCACGGTCACAAGCGTATCTAGATCCGCAACCGCGCCCTCGGTCACCATGTCGAAAGCCGTCTTGGGGACGGCACCTTTGTCTTCTTTTTTAAGGCCAAGATCCAGATACCTTGTCAGGACGGTTTCTTCCTCATCTGCCGTTGGATAATTCAATCTGTGGCAAAGCATGAAACGATCCAGTTGAGCTTCTGGGAGTTCGAATGTCCCGCTCTGTTCGATTGGGTTTTGAGTCGCGATGACAAGAAAAGGCGCTGGCAATGTGAATGCATCATTCCCAATGGTGACACGGCGTTCCTGCATCGCCTCGAGTAAGGCACTTTGAACTTTGGGAGCCGCTCGGTTGATTTCGTCCGCCAGCAGAAGGTTCGTGAATATGGGGCCTTTGTGAACGCGAAACTCGTTTTTTTTCTGGTCCAGGATTTCTGAACCGACGATATCCGATGGGAGAAGGTCGATTGTGAATTGAATGCGACTGAAATCGAGTTCAATTGTTTTGGCAAGGGTGTTCACAAGCAAGGTCTTTGCAAGTCCTGGCATTCCCTGCAAAAGAATGTGGCCGCCAGTAAATAGGGAAACCATCAAGCGCTCCACTACTACATCCTGTCCCACCACTACTTGTGAAATCCGATTTCTGATTTCAGGTACAAAATTACTGATTCGATCGTCCATAGAATAAAAAACACCTAAACCGTTGCGTACAGTAAGTAAACTGGCGTCATATGCCAACATTCAAAGTAGGATGAGATGTTAGTTTCCACGAAAAGGAAATAGAATATTGCGGGTTCCCTTGATGTTATGCTGCTTGATCTTCTGCAGTTAGCTTGCGTCAGAGAGAATTCTGAGAATAGACTTCTGCATGATCACTCGTCACAGCGCAACATACTACCTTCCGGTGAAAGCGGGGAAATTTTTGTTCAGATTGGCATTCTACCTCCCTACGGTATTGCTGGGTGCTTCTGCCTTATTCTTTCAGTTCAATGCAAAGGCTGATGCTGCTCCTCTGCGCGTGTTTATTTTTGCCGGTCAATCGAACATGGTTGGATCCGATTCCAATGTGAAGGACATTCAACGTTTTCCCCCCTTTCGTGGCTTGGAATCCCCTCAAACTGATGTGAAGTTTTCATACTGCATAGGGAGGGAAAACAAGATGCGTTCGAACGGGTGGGTGGATTTAGAATCGGTGAATGAAGTCGTAGGACCTGAATTGAGTTTTGCTCGTAAAGTAACGCGCCATATAGAACAACCAATTGCGATTATCAAATGTGCAGCCGGGGGGACTACTCTTGGCGCAGATTGGAATCCCGACAAACCATCTGGTTTTAAATTATATCCGGTTTTAATGAACCTCATCAAAGGCTCCCTTTCTGCCTTGGATAATCAAGGAATTCCGTATCGTATTGAGGGGTTCATGTGGCATCAGGGAGAAAATGACATGTTCGTAAAGGAATTCATGCCCCATTATGGTAGAAACCTTGCCAATTTTCTGAAGCACATCCGCCATGATTTAGGCGTGCCGGAATTGAAGTTCTATATTGGAGAGCTTTGCACCAAAACAATCTGGGGTATGGATCTCAGGCCGCGTATGTATGCCATTAGCCTGGGGCAAAAAGAAGTCGCCAGCAATGATCCTCTGGCAACATACATCCCGACATCTCATGTAGGCGTGGAAATCGGAAATCCGGTTGGCCTGCACTATCATTACGGTACCCTCGGTCAATTGGAGCACGGGGTCAATTATGCCGATGCCTACCTGAAGGATATCGGCATGGAGCAGGAAACTGCCAAGCTCCTTCCTGTCTGGCCTTATCCAAAAGAACAGCCAATCAAGTTATTCATACTTGCTGGTCACCGTAATATGGAGGGTGAACGCGCCTTCGTGCAGGATGTCACAAAAGATCAATCGCACCTTCTTGAGGACCGTCATGATATTGCCTTCAAATACAGCATTGGAGGTGGCGTCAAAAAAAATGAGGAATGGGAACCGCTCGGCCCAGCGGGTTACTACGATACCTTTGGACCTGAACTGAGTTTTGGTTCAACTTTGGCTGGAACAGGGGAAGGACCATTTGCGATTGCAAAGTTTACCCATAGCGGTTCGCAGATCATTGATTGGACCCCAAAGGGAAGCGAAGCCAAGACGCGCAATGTATATCCGTCCTTTTTGAAATTTGTCCGAGATGCGGTTCAAAGTCTGGAGAGCAGGGGGCATGACGTTCATCTTCAGGGGATTTTTTATCATCTCGGCGAAAACGACATGTCGATGGGGTCCTATCGTAGAAAAGCACCCGAATGGGTGGCCTCGCTCATTAATCAAAGCCGAATTGATTTGGAACTTCCAGAGCTGAAATGGTTCGTGTCTCAACAAGCCCCCATTGATTACAAGGATCTGGGCAAAGTGAACGTTACTGCAGCGCTGGCCGGAATGGCTGAGGGAGACACTGAACTCACTCACATCAAGGTGTTTGATTTGCCAGGTCAGGACAGGCCTATTGTACTGACGACGCCCGGTATTGTTGAGTTGGGGGAAAGGCTGGCTGAGGCATACGTTCAAGAGCGGAAGGGGATCAGGGCGATTCCCTTCTCATACTTGAAAGCACTTCAAAAGAAATTCATTGAGAACGGAGATACCATGTCCAATGTGCTGCGTATCGGCAATAATGACAGCGTGCTTTATCACCACGTTGAGAACTCAATGGATGAACGGGACAGGCCCATTGATCAAGATACTCTGTTTCCAATCTGGTCGATGACAAAACCCGTTACCAGCTTAGCCGCAATGATCCTTCATGAGGAGGGTTTCTTTCAACTGGATGATCCTGTCTCAAAAGTGATTCCTGACCTCGATCAGCTTCAAGTGAAAACCAAGAAGGGATTCGTTCCGCTGAACCGCTCCATTACCTACAGAGACCTCTTGCTCCACACATCTGGGATTGCTGGTTACGATGGATCCTTCGATCAAGAGGGGACCTGGAAAGAGGTGATGGAGTTGGATCATTTAGAGGATTTAATCGGTTTACTCATCTCCAAGCCACTAGAACATCAGCCGGGGGAGCGCCATACATATGGGCTTAGCACAGCCGTTTTAGGCCATGCAATTGAGAAACATGCGGGACAATCATTGGATGTTTTTTTCAGAGAAAGGATTTTTGAGCCGCTGGATATGCACCAGACACAATTTCATTTGGCTTCCGATGATCGCCGTCAATTTCAACCGCTTTTCGTTGATCAGGGGGATAAGTTCAGGATTGGAACAGCGAAAGAGGACGAATTGTATTACCGTCCCGGCAGTCGACTCCTTCTTGGAGGGGAAGGATTGGTAAGCACGATTGAGGATTATGGTCAGTTTTGCCAGTTATTGCTGAATGAAGGATCGACTCAAAGGGGGCGGCAAATCATTTCTCGGGAGACTTTGAATTTGATGCTAAAAGATCAGTTGGGTTCCATTCCTGGCTTTGGCGGCAGAGAATCTTCCCGTGTCCTTGGTTTCGGGTTCCATGTATTGAAAAATACAGGGAAAGATCTTACGGGATCGCCTGCAGGTATCTTTGGTTGGGGAGGCTACCATACCACTCATTTCTGGATTGATCCGGTCAACCAGATCTATGGTTTATTCATGACTCGGCGATATCCCTACCACGACGACATTGAGTCGAACATCCGACGGACGCTGTATGCTCGTTGATACTTTTTACAGGGTCTGATCAGAAAATTTCAACTACCGCCGTCTTGTAGAGCGCTCCTGCATCCAGGCGATATCTACATTGTTCGGGGAAGGGCGATCATAGGGCGTTATCTTGCCTTTCTGAAATGACTCCACCGTGCGGGCATCTGTCCATTTCTTTGTCTCTGAATGACCGTCGGCAAAAGAAAAT
>JBDQII010000077.1:0-14207 GCA_040264395.1 Verrucomicrobiota bacterium | reverse complement strand
TCGGTCATCAATCGTGAGACAACAGCTGTGGATTATCGGATCATGGCTGACGCTAAATTGGTCGAAAACCCAAATATTATTGAAGTGCCTTTTGATACTATCTTCACAGGTGATGAGATCTGCGTGTCCTGGGAATCCGAGATCGGACAAAGCTACTGGGTAGAGGGGAAAGTCCTTGAAGAAGATCCGGTTTGGGATGGTTTGGCGGGACCGATTATTGCCGGCGATGTATATTCTGAGTACTGTTTTGACTTGCCGATTGAGTATCAATTGTTCCGCGTAGTGATCCGTTTGGATAACCAAACACCTTCGGACTACATTGATCCGGTTGTCGATGTCCAAGGTGATCAGCTCTGTTTGAATTGGAATGCTGAGACAGGTAGCCGTTATCGTATTCAGGGCCGGACGAGTTTATTGGAAGTCGCATGGAACAATGTTGACGAAGTTGTTGCTGATCGCAGCGACATGCAATATTGCCTGGCGCTTGATACACCTTATCGCTTTTTCCGTATCGAGCCCATTGAAGGCGAAGCTCCTCCAGCGCCTCCTGTTATTGATCCTGTATTGGCCTTGCTTGGAGATCAGCTGTGCATGGACTGGGCTACTGAAGTCAATCGATCTTATGTGGTTCAGGCCAAAGTTAATCTCGAAGAGAAGGAGTGGACCGACTTGAGTTCTTTAACTGCTATCGGTGAAACTACGCAGTATTGCGTTGATTTGCCTGCGCCTTATCGTTTCTTCAGAATTGTGGTGGGTGATCTCGTGTCACCTCCTAGCGAAGAGGTGTTTGTCGATGTGGTGCTAAGTGTGGGTGATAATGAAATCTGTCTTGACTGGGATTCTGAAAAAGGTCGCGCCTACCGGATAGAAGGATTGGTGGATTTGAGAGACGGAGACTGGGCAGTGATTGATACTCTCATTGCGGATGCCAATCAGAGTGCCTACTGTTTAGAATTGCCAACCGAAATCAGGTTTCTGAGGGTGCTTGCTGGAGACATTGAGGCACCGGTCGATACGGTTGAATTTATTGACGCTATACTGCAAATTGAAGACACGCAAATCTGCTTGGAATGGCCTTCGCAAGCAGGTGATATCTTCACCGTTGAAGCAAGGAGCGGCCTTCAGGATTCCTTGTGGACGGCGATTGAACAAGTGCAGTCCAGTGGAGATCAAACAAGATACTGCGTCCAGCTACCTACCAAGTTCCGTTTCTTCAGG
This sequence comes from Verrucomicrobiota bacterium, assembly GCA_040264395.1. Classification (GTDB taxonomy): domain Bacteria; phylum Verrucomicrobiota; class Verrucomicrobiia; order Limisphaerales; family AAA164-E04; genus AAA164-E04. The sequence continues at coordinate 12,989 of JBDQII010000077.1, read as the reverse complement.
ATTCGTTCAGGGGGAGGCGATCCTCAGCCTCCCGGTGACCGGGTTATCTCTGCATTTATTGATCCTGTCATTGAATTCAATCAAAACCGTATCTGCCTCCTGTGGACTGCCATTGAAGGGAGTGATTACGTCATTCAGGGCAACGGTGGTGTTACAAGTTTTGATTGGCAACAGGTGGAAGTTATCACTGCAAATGATGCCAATATGCAATTTTGCGTCAGTTTGCCAACGACTTATCAGTTTTTCCGTATTGCAGAGCTCGCGGGGCAGCCTGGCGTTCCTGTGGAGCCGGTTGTATTGAGTTACATTGATCCCATCATGGCATTGGCAGATGATCAGATCTGCCTTTCCTGGTCATCAACAACTGGTGAAGCTTATCAGGTTGAGGCAACTTCAGATATTTCAGTTGGAAACTGGTCTGTTCTTGAAACTTTGGAATCCAATGGGAACAGCCTGACCCACTGCATAGACTTGCCGGCGGAACATGCTTTTTATCGTATTGCTGTTCTTGAAGGCAATCCCCGTGAAGAAGGAAAAGAGCCGGGAGCAGCAGAGCCGGCCAATATCGACAATGTCAGTTTCGCAAACGGTCAAATCACAGTTCGATGGCTGGGTATGTCTGGACTTGCTTACCGGATTTCTTTCGCCAATTCATTACTTGGTCCATGGAACGATATTCCTCAGGTAATCACCTCTGAAACAGACTCATTTGAATTTGTTGATGATGGTTCGCTGACCGGTGGATTGCTCTCTCCTCGATTTTACCGGGTGAACCTTTTGCCAATGCCGTAAATCTAACTTGCCTTTGTAAGATTGGCAGCGCAAAATTCTCTCATGCAATCACATGAGTTACTTCGCGATTTGTTCAAAGAAGGAAGTCCCAAGCAAATCGCAGAAGATATGGGGCTCTCTCTTTCCATGATTTACAAATGGGCTGAACCCAAAGGTGAAAAGGGAAGTGGCACTCCCAACCCATTGGATCGTTTCAAAGATTTGCTTGATAGTACTCAGGATAAGCGATTGCTGGAGTGGGTTTGTGAAAAAGGAGGGGGCTTTTTCATTCATAACCCCAAAAACACCCATGCCCACCCAGATTTCCTTATTCCGGCAACGAACACGATAGTGCAGGAATTTGCCGATTTATTATCCGTTGTTGCTTCTGCCGCAGGGGATAATCATATCACCCCGCCTGAAGCAGTCCGTATTCGCCAAAGGTGGGAGCAGCTGAAGTCAGTCACTGAAGGATTTGTTCATTGTTGTGAAGAGGGTAATTTCACAAATCTTCAGATAGAAGCCGAAAAAGCTGTGACCAAGAAAGTATCTTGATCTGAAAGTGTTCTAAAATCAGTTGTCCATCAATTATTGGTTTTCGTCTTAAGCTGTTTGATACATCACTCACAGCAATCTTCATGCCGCTCTGGCTTGAAAGATTGTTCCTTTTGGTATATGTTGTTCATTGCTTATGGCACAAGGTCTTTTTCTATCTCAAAAGATGGCGCTTTCCCAGATGCTGGCGCCACAGCTTCAGCAGTCACTTGCCTTGTTGCAAGCGCCAATGTTGGAGTTGAAAGCCCTTGTTAACCAAGAGTTAGAACAAAATCCGGTTCTTGAAGAACTGATCGAACAGGAGTTGAAATCCAAAGATTCCTCCAGTGATACCGAGTCTGATAGTTCCAAGGATGCTGGCGAGAGTTTCTCTGATTCTGATGATTCCAGAGATACTTCCGAAGAATGGGAATCTCAGATTGAGAAACTTTCCCAACTTGATCAAGAGTGGCGAGATTATTTTTCTGAAACAGCACTTCCGGTCAAAAGGCACTCCAAAGAGGACGATGAGCGCCGTCAGCACATGTTTGACAGCTTGACTACCACGACGTCGCTGCAGGAAACGCTTCGAGAACAGGTGAGACTCTCTGACCTGAGCCCGGACCAACATCAAATAGCGGATCTTTTGATAGGAAATATTGATGAAAAAGGTTATCTCAACGCTTCCATCGACGAATTAGTTTTTTCTACCAATACCCCCAAGGAAACCATTCAGGTAATTCTTGAATTGATTCAAACTTTTGAACCTGCCGGGGTAGCAGCTATAGATTTGCGTGAGTGCCTGATGTTACAGCTGGAAAGGGCTGAGCGGGAAATGACTCTGGAATACAGAATCTTGGATCGCTGTTTCAAACTGCTAGGCAAGCGTAAATTCCCTGAGATTGCTCGCGATTTGGGAGTCTCACTTGAGCATGTTGTTCAGGCCACCGAACATATCAGTCGATTAAATCCGCGCCCGGGCAATGCCTATCTCAATGACGGGGAAACTTACGTGTCACCTGAGGTATTCATCACCAAAACAGGCGATGAGTATGTGGTCAGCACCAACAACGATCACATTCCGCGCATTCGTATCAGTAACACCTACAAGGACCTATTATCGCAGAGCGGAAGTGCTTCCGATTTAAAGGAGTATATCAGGGAAAAAATCAGGTCCGGGAAATTTCTCATCAAGAGTATCGATCAGAGGCAGCAAACGATCAGCAATATTGCCAAAGAAATCGTGCGCCGCCAGAATGAGTTTTTTGATAACGGTATCGCCCACCTGAAGCCCATGACGATGATGCAGGTTGCGGAGAAAGTCGGTGTGCATGAAACGACCGTAAGTCGTGCGGTTTCCGGGAAATATCTTCAATGTGCACAGGGGATTTTTGAAATGAAATTTTTCTTCACCTCAGGAATTCAAACTAGCTCAGGCACAGATATTTCCAATGCGACTGTAAAAGACATCATTCAGGATATGGTGCGATCTGAAGCCCCCTCCAAGCCCTTGTCGGATGACCAAATCGTCAAGAATCTGTTGCAGAAAGAAATTAAAATCGCTCGCAGAACTGTGGCGAAGTATCGGAATGAGCTGAATATCCTTCCTTCGCATCTAAGGAAGCAGTACACCTGAGCTGAGCTTGCCTTTTAAATAGGGGCTACTTTATTTACTGGCGTTCAATGCTCGCTGAGTCTCACTTCGCATGGCTTCCAAAACCGTTCTCCACTTGTCTTTGTCTTTTCGCTCCATACGGTCAATGAACAGGATACCCTTCAGGTGATCCAACTCATGTTGAACAGCTTTAGCGAGCAAGCCTCCGCAGGTAAAAGTAAAATGCGTTCCCTTGTGGTCCTGCGCTTTCACTACAACGGATTCAGGTCGTTCTATATCCGCGTAAACCTCGGGAAAGCTGAGGCATCCCTCAGGTCCTTTGATCATATCATTCAGTGGCTCGACTTCCGGGTTGATGAGCACTAAAGGCATATAATTTTTGATTTCCACTTCTTTGCCATCAACAGCCATGGTCGAAGGCCTGTCCTCGGCATGTGAAACATCAAGCACGGTAATTTGAAGTACTTTACCAACCTGCTGGGCAGCCAGTCCGACGCCATCGGCGTCATACATCGTATCCAGCATATGGTCGACGAATGTCTCCAGCTTGCCGTCAAATTTTTCGATGCTTGCTCCTTTTTGCCTCAGGGCCGGGTGTCCATATTTTACGATGGGCAGAATCATTGATAGAATTGTGTTAAAGAGGTGGCCATGCCGCAAGATCAAATCAGCGAGGCTGTGATGGACACTCGAATGAAGGCCCCCTATAAATCAAAACCGGGCCCTATCGCCAGAGGATGGCTAAGGGCCCGGGGAATTTTCAGAACCAGTGTTTAATATGTAGGATGTTGTAGTATCCTGATTTAACGATTCATCGCTTCAATCAGAAAAGCTGTGTGAGTAAGTAAGCTAATGAGACTTACCAGCCCGAAAATCCTAAAAGTTATATGTTCAATTGACCACTCTTTCCATGTCTGGTCAACAGATAAAATCAAATATTCTGATTTGTAACGGTTGACGGCCACCATGGTTTTGTGGTTCGGCACTCCGGAGTCAGGATAATTGATTGTTGGATTGCCTGGTAAGTCGGTTGCTTATCTTCTGCCTCCAGGGGAGTCAATGCATTTGCTTGAAACACGGTGCATTGATGCGACTATACCCACATGAAATGGTTCCGTAATCATTAGTCAGTGAAATACAATTTTCCATTGCAAAAACGCGTTCTCTGGATTGGAGTTTTTCCTGCTCTGATCATTCCGTGCATTGGGGCGCTTTTTTATTTTGTCTGGTTCGCTGAATCGAATTGGGTGCAACCTGTCTATGCTTCGATCAAGGTGTTCACCTTTGTATGGCCTGTGTTTGCAGCATTTTTCCTCTTGAAGGAAGGGCTGGGTAAGCTCGGAGCACTGTTCAAGTTTCAATGGAATATTGTAATGGAGGGAGTGGGGTGTGGCATCCTGATGTCGCTGTGTGTCCTCTTTGTGTTGTTTTCTCCTTTTGGAAACGCGGTATTTGATCAGGCTGCAGTGGTGCGTGAAAAAGCTGAACAAATGGGAGTTATATCTCATTTTCTACTCTTTGGTTTGTTTTTGTCTTTTTTGCACAGTCTGTTGGAGGAATATTACTGGCGCTGGTTTGTGTTCGGGAATCTTCATCGTTTCTTGAATTCGAAAAGCCTGGCATATGGGGTTGGTGCTCTCGGTTTTGCTTCACACCATATAGTCGTGACTACACAGTTTTTTGAAGGGCTAATTGGCTGGATATACGGTCTGACTGTGGGCGTAGCTGGGGCAATTTGGTCCTGGTTGATGGTGCGTCACCAATCATTGATCGGAGCATGGGTCTCTCATATTATTGTGGATATTACTCTCATGTCGGTAGGCTACTACCTCATTTTTCATGTCTCTTCCAAATAAATGAACTCCTTCCAATTTAATGGGGTGAAGTCCTCTCCAAGGTGCGGGCGTATTCAGGTAGTCGGTTCATTGCTTTTTCGCAGCTGAAACTTCGCGCATTTATTTAATCAAGGTCTTTGCTTCTTATTCTTTTCAACCCTTCTCCAAAGGATCTAGTAATCCTTTTCTTTCTTTGTTTTTAAGGCCTTTGAGCACTCTCTTAATTCTGGTTTTTTATACTGTAGTTTTTCAGCAATTCCAGGCACTAGTTTTCCCCCATGCTGGTCTCATCTGAATTACTGTCCACTGCGCGGCCAGTAGTGCATTAGCATACAAAAAGCGCTTTGATTTTCCTGAAATCGATAGTCTTCTTCTCACCGGCCATTGCTGCTATTGAGAATCGAACCTCCATGCTAGTCAGTGCAATCAGAGGGATGAGATAAGAAGATGATTTCATTGATTATTGCCTGATAATTTACCAGATGGATCCATGCACTTGATCTATATTTCTTCTGGATCGAGAATTCAAATTTGTTCAGTTCCTTCCAATTCGATATTCAATCAGTGACTCATAAAAGGGCTAATTGCCGTGACCTTTTTGTTGCAAAATTACAAAACCTTTTCATTATTTCCACCATGTACTTCCATTTGCGTTTATTCATTCGGTCGGCATGCCTTGCCGTGCTTGCTGCTTTTATTCTTTCTTTTCCAACTGGTGCTCTAGGTGGTGAAAATGTCTTCAAGGGTGTATTGATTTCTCCGGTGGATGGCAAACTACGCGTTGAGATCAACGGGGAGTTTTTTACCGAGTATCATTATCAGGATGTTTCACGCCCTTTCTTTTATCCTGTGATGGGGCCTGAAGGGCATGCGATGACCCGCAACTGGCCGATGGCCGAGGGCGAGGGTGAAGCTCATGATCATCCACATCATCGATCCTTCTGGTACGCGCATGGCGATATTAATGGGCATGATTTCTGGTCTGAAAGTAATCAAGCTGGAACAACCCGGCATGTGGCATTTCTACGTATTCTTTCAGGCAGAAAAGTAGGTGTCATCAAGACTCTGAACCATTTGGTTACCAAAGAGGGAAAGATTGTGGGATCCGATGTGCGAACCATGACCATTCATAACCGCCCCTCATCAGAGCGTGTTGTAGATTTTGATATTGAGGTAAGAGCATCCCATGGTGAAATCGTGATGGGTGATACCAAGGAGGGAAGTATGGCTTTGCGATTGGCTCCTACCATGCGTTTGAAGGGTAAAGTAGCGAAAGGACACATCGAGAACAGTGAGGGTGTCAAAGATGGCGAGACTTGGGGCAAAAGGGCCAAATGGGTGGACTATTATGGCCCTGTCAATGAGGATGTTGTGGGAGTCGCAATTTTTGATCACCCAGAGAACCCTCGTCATCCTACCTGGTGGCATGTGCGTGATTATGGTTTGTTTGCAGCCAACCCTTTTGGAGTGCATCATTTCGAGCGAAAAGAGGCTGGGACAGGTGATTTGACCATCAAAAAAGGTGAAAATCTCAAGTGGGCTTATCGTTTTTACTTCCACAAGGGAGACACGACAACCGGGCAGGTAGGGCATCGTTACGAATTGTTCAGCAAGGAGTAAATCTGGGTGTTGAAAAATCGCATTGCAGCCATAGTTCAAAATCAATCTGTATGAAGAAAACAATAAATCGGAGACAATTTATCCAAACTGGAGCCGCTGCCGCCACAACCTTTGCGATGGTAGATCCGTTCAATCGAGTGCTCGGTGCCAATGAAGAAATCCGAGTGGGTGTTGTAGGATTTCGTGGACGTGGCAAGAGTCATATTGATGGCTTCAGTAATCAACCTGGAGTTCGGTTAGCTGCCTTGTGTGATGTTGATCAGGATGTGCTCGAGAAAGGTGCAGAGAAATACAGCCAGTCCGGCCAAAAACTAAAGACGTATTCCGATTACCGCAGGCTGCTTGAAGATAAGGAAATTGATTTAATCTCGATTGCCACACCAAACCATACGCATTCTCTGATCAGCGTCGAAGCGATTCTGGCAGGCAAGGACGTGTATGTTGAAAAGCCGGTCTCTCACAATGTCTGGGAAGGTCAGCAAATCGTCAATGCAGCACGTAAGCATAAAAAGATTGTTCAGACAGGTACTCAGTGCCGATCCAATCCGGGTATGCAGGAAGCGGTCAAGTTCATCCGAGATGGAAACCTTGGTAAAGTCCGCGTCGCTCGAGGTCTTTGTTACAAGCGCCGTAAATCCATAGGCAAAGTTGATGGACCTCAGGCGGTACCTTCCCGTATTGATTTTGATCTTTGGACGGGGCCTGCTCCATTGAAGCCATTGATGCGCGATCGTCTGCATTATGACTGGCATTGGGTGCGAGATACAGGTAACGGCGATCTGGGCAATCAAGGCATTCATCAAATGGACATTGCGCGTTGGATTCTTGGTGAAGACCAGCTATCGCCCGAGGTATTCAGTATTGGTGGCCGTCTTGGTTACATTGATGATGGAGATACAGCGAACACTCAAATCGTCTTTCACAACTATGAAAAAGCTCCGTTGATTTTCGAAGTGCGTGGTCTGGGGGCTTATGCTCAAAATAATGAACGCCCGAAATATCGTGGGGTGGATGTAGGCGTGGTGGTCGACTGTGAAAATGGTTATATGGTGATTCCTTCCTACAGCACAGCCACTGCTTATGAGCACAATGGAAAGGAGATCCGGAAATTCTCCGGAGGAGGGGATCATTTTGCCAATTGCATCAAAGCGGTTCGAAGTCGCAAGCGACGTGACCTGAATGCAGACATTTGGGAAGGACACGTGTCCAGCGCGCTTTGTCACACCGGTAATATTTCTTATTATCTCGGTGGCAATGCGTCTCCAGGTCAAGTGCTCGAACAGATCAAAGGGGATGCATTGGCAGCCGAGTCCATTGGCCGCATGCTGGAACATATTCAAGTGAATGATGTGGATCTCAACTTGACTCCAGTCAGTCTGGGACAGCACCTCAAGATGGACGCGACTCGAACGGCCTTTCTGGGGAATGAACGTGCCAACGAAATGTTGACGCGGGTTTACCGTAAGCCTTTTGAAGTGCCAGCGATTACTTGATTCGAATTCCAGAGAATTCTCAAAACGTTACAATAAACAGGCGGATCCCAAAAGGATTCCGCCTGTTTTTTACCCTGCACTCTGGATCTTGAGTTGGTGATTCCTGTAAGAGACGATTACCATACCAAAAGCCAATCCGCAGAGTAAGAAGCCCCAGTGATCATGAGAAGGGATGAGGATTGCTTCTAAAAAAATATCCAGCACAACCACCCAATGCAAAAAGGCATCCCATGGATTCAGGAAGTAAGCAGAACGCCATGCCTGAATCATGAGTCCGCTGAGCAAGCATCCAAAGGCACATCCAATTTCCATACTGTAAGGATTGGAAAAAGTCATGGCAGCAAAGGTAAACAGATATCCTGTCGCAAGCATCCAGCCAAAAGTCCATCGCTTGCTTCCCTGGTATATCGATCGATCTTCAAATGCGCTCATACCCTCATTGCTGCCATATAATTACCACAGGGTAACTGTGCGAATCAGGGCACAATCCGATCCGTGTGCTTTTTATTGAAGGGCCAGCCTCACTCAATGAGAGCATAAACCTTTTGAATAGAATTCAATCTTCTGGCATCAGGTTCGCCGTCTTCAGCGACGATTCTAAAGCGTGAAACCAGCGGTTTGCCCGGTGCAATCATAAAGCGTTCATTTACCATGGGAGCATAGCAGAAATAGGGCATGTCAGGGTGGAGTCTGACATGCTGTGGATGCCTGAAATTAGACGGATGTGGTATGAGTGTGATTGAAACAGGAGCCTGATCAATTTTACCCGTCATGCAAACCCACTCGGGACGGCTGTGGTTGCCATTTTTTTGCGATAAGCCTTCACTGGTAATCATCTTGCAGGCTTCGATAAACGTATCCCTCCGAGCACCTTTCCCTGCTGACGTGTGTGCATCCTTGAACCATTGTCGGTTGCCTCGAATAGCCATACCTCCATAATGATGTTGTTCCACTGTTAAGGAGGAATGCGTTGCACACATCTGATCCGAGCGGAAGTCGATATGACCCGTCTTGGCGTCAATCTTGACATTCCAGATTTCTTTTAGAATGCGCTGTTCACCCAGCAGGTGAGCCAGTTCGACGCGAAAGCCTGCAGCGTGTTCTTGGTTGATAATTTTCAATACCTCTTCATGACGTATTGAAGCATGACCCGGTTCCCAGAAATTGAGTTGCACGTTCTCGAAGCTTGCCTTTTTCCAGGCAAAAAACATGCCGTGCTGGTGACTGTGATGGGGGGCAGGATAATCATCCGTGATGATTTTTCCTGACGGAGTTGAAATGGGATGGATGAATCCACTGCGTCCGTATTTTGTCTCTATTCCTGAGGGGACCTTAACGGTTTTATGGTAAGTCAGGACATGCTTTCCATTGCGCGTGATAACAATGTGATGTTGATTCTCCTCACATCGAACATTTGCCAGCGCACATGTAACCGTGATGACCAGTCCTGAGGCAATGATAGGAATCAATTTCATAAATCCTCAGATCTCAGAAAACCTTTCTGATCGCGTGTTGCCTTCCGAATCGCCTCGACGTGTTCTGGTTGGATGCTTGAAGCTTCATTGCCAAATGAATTTCGAACATAGGTAAGGACTGATGCCAGTTCCTCGTTGGAAAGTCCCTTGAAAGGAGTCATGGGAACAAGTCCCTGGTAGGCGACTCCTTTGACCTCGATGGGGCCAAGGAGTCCATGCAGCGTCAATTTGATCAAGCGATTTCTATCACCAGATACCCATTCCGATTCGGCGAGGGGAGGGAATTGTGCGGCCGGAAGTCCCTGCCCGTTTTCCTGATGACATGTGATACAATGTCCTTCACGACGATAGATTTCTGCTCCTTGCAAATAGAGCTTTCTGGCCGTCCCGGTCAGGGTTGTTTCGGGAGTTGACCATTTCTCAGCCTGAATGGTTTCGCCTTTGAGATGCTTCAGCGCCGTTTCGTAAAAAGGTTGGATCCATGTATCGATGGGTTTTTTTGCCGCTTCCTGAACAATGGGCAATCCTTCCGTTGGGTCCAACCAGGAAGCTGCGACAATGGCTTCCAGACGAACCCTGCCATGGGTGTCTTGAGCTGCCTGATGCAGGAAGGCGTTTGAGTTCGGGATTTGATGTCGGTTGTATCGCACCGCGCGCACAGCCGCAGCACGCGCCCTGAAATCCTTGGCATTGAAAACGCGCTTCAGCAGATTGGGATCAATCTTGTCCATTCCCCACCCAACCCACATGGCTTCGACCAGATGATGCTCGTAATGTGGAGACGTTGGTTCAAGTTCTCCAACCCAGCGCTTCAAGGCTGAAAGGACTTTATCTGGATCACGTCCTCTAAGTTCCCGGCGAGTGCGGTATCTTGTTCTGTATTCCGGAAGCTTGAGATTATCCAACAATTGCGCCAAAGCTGCATCTACAATGGCGGCGGGTTTGACGAGAGGGCGCGAGGGATAGGTAATACGGTAGATTCGACCGTGGACATGATCGCGCAACGGATCTCTGGCACTGTGTTGCATGTGACCGACAAGGACATTGTGCCAGTCCACGAGGTAGAGGGACCCATCTGGAGCAAATTCCATATCGACCGGCCGGAAATTTCCATCGTGACCTTTCAGAAGGTCCTGCCGAAAGTGGCTTTCGAACCCCATTTCTGCATCTTTCATGGAATGCTGCTTGGTACCCAGAAAGCCAATGGTGTTGTGAATCAACAGATCACCTTGCACTTCATCTGGAAAATGACGGCTTGAAATGAATTCCAGCCCCGAAGTTGGACGGACTCGATGTGCGTCTTCAATCAAATTGATTGGATTGGGAGAGAAAGAGCCGTAAGGCACTGCCAGGGTTCCTGGTGTCATCCAGCGAACATTAGGGTCCGAGGTATCAGTGAAAAAGATTTGACCCCAATCATCAAAAGCGGTTCCCCATGGGTTGGGGATGGATAATCGTGCAGTACGTTCGAGGTGTTTTCTTCTGGGATCGAATCTGAAAAATCCTCCGTTGGAACTTCGGACGGGGCCATATGGAGTTTCCACGTTGCTATGTAGAAATGTTCCTTCACCCATATAAATGGCTCCGACCGGATCCGCACAAAAAGCGCTGATGACATGATGAGTGTCATGGTCATCGAATCCACTCAATACGGTCTGGCGCTGGTCTGCTTTATCATCGCCATTCGTATCGGTAAGAAGAATGAGGTGGTTTCCCTGTGCAACATAAACGCCTTCAGGTGCAAATTCGAAACCTGTGGGAAGATGCAATCCTTTTGCAAAAATGATTTCCTTGTCCGCCTTGCCGTCCAGGTCGGTGTCCTCAAGGATGATGAGTTTATCGTTGGGCTTTGGATCGCCCGGTTGGTAATGCGGGTAGCTCGGCATGGTTGAAACCCAAAGACGACCTGCGTTATCGAATGACATCTGAACCGGATTCGCCAAATGAGGGAAGGTTTCTTCGGAGGCAAAAAGCTCAATCCGATAGCCATCAGGAACAGCCATTGTATCGACCACATCCTGTCCGTATTTATATTCAATAGTGCCGTTCTTCTTGCTGGGGCGATAGTTGGTCTCAATGGTTGGCAAGGTGTGTGTGCCTAGATCTGCTTTTTCCAGATCAAACGAATCATTGGAGAGAATGGCCCAGATGGCCTGGTCTCGGTTGTTGGTCATTTCCTCCAGTTTTTTGAGTTCATGAGGGTAATTATCCGGACCGAAGGGCCTGTGCCGTCGCCCGTAAACGTGAACTCCATTCGGGCTCTTGTAGAGGTTGTTCCAAATCCAGTTCTTCTCCATGACTGCCGCATGCAATGCAGGCTCATTCACACCGGAGGTATCGTTAGCTGCAAAGAGTTGATCCGCGAGGAAGGGGGCAAACAGTGCGTTGCCCTCGCGCGAAAGTTGAAACCCATCGAGGGTCAAAGGTTCGGTTGAAACATCATACCACATCTGGCTCGCGGCAAATGCATTGACAAACCGCACATTCAATTCAGAGGCCACATCTTCCATCGCCGCCGTGTAGAGGGCTAAATTGGCGTTTTCGACCTGTCCATTGGGTGTGCCGATCCTTGCAGACAGATCTTCAAATGCAATAGGTGACACGAGTGCCAGCTCTGGTGGATGAATGCTGTTGTAGGATTGCGCCATGGTATGGCGAATAAAATCGCGAAGTTCATTTTTGAATGCTTCCAGCCCTTCTTTGCCATTGAAAGATGCGTTGTAACCAAAGAAGGCAATGATGACATCCGCGCTGAGTCTTGTGAGCCAGGCATCGGGTGAATCATACGTTCCATGTCCCTTATGTCCCGATCCCCAGCGATCTTTTGCATCAGAAAGTGGAGCGTAATAAGCCTCCGCCCCGGGAAATGCCCATGGTGAAGGACGACCTGAATGAGGGCGAAATCCCGGCGTGTTTCCTTCATCGGCCATATTGCGGATAACCAGGCGATGTCTGGCATGCCGGCGAAATAATTCAGTTTCAAAAAAGCCGTGTTGCAGCATGCGAGACGCCAGACCATTGCCTAACACAACGACGCGGCTATCTGATTTTAGCTTCAATTTTTCCGCTCCTTCAACCAGTGAGAACATACCCATCCAACATGTTAAAACGAGGGTCGCAACGATGCTTGACTTGACCATGACCCAAATCCTACATCGCCCTCGGGGCTCTCACAAGTTTTCAGGAAGGGAACTCAATCCCGGTGTCGCGGTCATGCAGAAAGCCAATCTTGAACGCTGGCGTCCGTGATGGAAGCCAGATGCCTCAATGCCTGTCCGAAATCTTCAGGTAAGGGTGCTGTAAGGGTAAGTGATTCTTTGGTTCCCGGATGTTTAAACGAGAGTTTCCATGCATGCAGCAGTTGACGTGCTGGTTCGAACTGTACAGACAGGGATAGTTTGCTGCTGCTGCGTTTACCGTAGATCGTATCACCGAACAGAGGGTATCCCAGGTGTTTGTAATGCACGCGGATCTGATGCGTTCGCCCGGTTTGAATCACAGCTTCTGTGAATGTGGCCAATCGTCCAAATCGCTGAATCACTTTGAAATCAGTGACGGAGGGGCGACCATGTTCCATAATTGCCATTTCTTTCCGACGCGTTGCATGACGGGCAATGGGTGCGTTGATGGTTCCTTCTGCAGGGCT
>JBDQII010000076.1:0-14232 GCA_040264395.1 Verrucomicrobiota bacterium | reverse complement strand
TGGCTGCTCAATGCCATGGCACATGTGATATTGACAGAGAATTTGGTGGATCAGGCTTTCATAGAGGAGCACACCGAGAATTTTGAAGCCATGCGAGAGGAGGCTTTAAAATACACACCGGAAAAAGCAGAAAACATTACCGGCGTGCCGGCGGAAGATATCCGAGCGACTGCCCGCGAATATGCAACAACAGAAAAAGCGGGCATCTATTATACTCTGGGAATCACAGAACATACTCACGGGACAGACAACGTATATTGTCTGGCCAACCTCGTTTTAATGACGGGGCATTTGGGGAAACCTTCCAGTGGAATGAATCCCCTGCGAGGCCAGAACAACGTACAAGGAGCCAATGATAGCGGAGCGACTCCCATTTTTTATCCAGGCTATCAGCGCGTCGATGATCCGGAAGTACATGCCAAATATGAAAAAGCCTGGGGCATGCCGCTTTCTCCAGATCCTGGGCTGAATCTCAACGAAATGATGAAAACCGTTGGCAAGAAGATCAGAGGTATGTTTGTCATGGGTGAAGATATTGTCCTTTCGGAACCCAATGCTCAAAAACTTGAGCAAGGCTTGAATAATATCGATTTCCTTGTCATGCAGGATATCTTCATGAATGAAACTTGCAGGTATGCCGATGTGATATTTCCAGCTTCATGTTTTGCGGAAAAAGAAGGTGTTTTTACTAATTCTGAACGTAGAGTGCAACGCGTCAGGAAAGCGGTTGAGCCCCCCGGGGAGGCGAAAGCTGATTGGAGCATCATACAGGATTTAGCCAATTCCTGCGGTGCAGCATGGGACTACGAGCATCCATCCGATATTTACGATGAGCTGGTCAAATACGCTCCCCGGTTTAGTGGGATCAGTCATCAGCGCATTGAACAAGAGGGCGGCTTGCAATGGCCATGTCCGACAGCCGATCATCCTGGAACCGATTACCTGCACAAGGGAGGTGTTCTAAGAGGTAAGGGGCTTTTTCAGCCTGTTGTCTACCGTCCTTCTGCCGAATTGCCAGATGATGATTATACATTAATTCTTTCGACTGGAAGGACTCTTTATCATTACAACGCCGCAACACAAACGCGACGTGAGCCCGGCCCCCATGAAAAACAACCCGGCGCTTTCATTCAAATTCATCCGAAGGACGCGAGGAGGCGGGGAATTGGAAATGATGATTCAGTGGTTGTTACCTCGAGGCGTGGTGCAATCAATGCAAAAGCAGTGCTGACTCGGGACGTGCGGCGGGGTTGCGTCTGGATGCCATTTCACTTTGCAGAGGCCCGTGCCAATGACTTGACCAACGACGCTGGAGACGCGATCACAGGTACCGCCGAATACAAGGTATGTGCCGTTGAGGTCCAACTTGAAAAGGAACTCGTCAGTGCCTAAAAACGGCTTTCTACGAATTTAAAACGGAGCGGATTTCACCGGAGCTATCAGAAAAACGATCCAATTCCAACCCCATCACCCGAGCCTGGGTAAGCCATAAATTTGCAAGCGGAGTACCTTCTGGCATGTTGATGTGTTGACCCGTCTTGAATTTTCCACCTCCCGACCCGGCGACGATGATCGGTAGGTCATTGTATTGATGCGTAGACCCATCCCCGAGCCCTGAGCCATAGGTGAAAAGGGTGTTGTCAAGCAGGCTTGTTCCATTCGATTCCATGATGCTGTCCATACGCTGAATCAAATAGGCGAACTGCTCCATGTGAAAATGATCGACCCTCAGAAGGTCATCGATCATCTTTGTCTGATTGTGAGACATGCCATGATGACTCCTCGGTTTATCAAAGAGTCCGTCAAACATGTAAGGCGTATCCCATCTCTCAGGGCCCACCATGAATGTTGCCACACGTGTGAGTCCCGTCTGTAAGGCGACGACCATTAAATCCCCCATGAGCCGTATAAACTCACCTCTGGGTAAATATGCTTCAGTGGGTTTTTCCATTTCGACTTTTGATAGTTCCGACTGCATTTTTTGGAGACGGTCCATCTGTTTTTCTATGGTGCGAATGGAATCAAAAAACTCCTGAAATTTCTGCTGATCTGTGTAAGCCAGATTTTTCTTTAGCGATTGGGCATCCTCAAGAACAAGATCTGTGACCTCGCGGAAACGATTGGTCTCACTGTTGGAGAATAATCGTTGATACATCTTTTTGGGAGATCTGATGGATGGAGCCAAATGGCCAGTACCAAACCAGGAAATATTATCGAAATAAATGGATTCCTTATTATCCTTATGCGTATTGCAGCTGAACTCCAGAGTAGGGAACGGAGTGTCTGTTCCTATCGAGTCTGCCACAAGATGGTCCAGTGTTCGATCAAGGGGCCAGGCTGACTTTTTGATAGAATAGGGCATGGCACTACTCAGATAGCAAGAAGCGCATTGAGCATGCACATCCGTTCCTATTTGAAAGGTCCGATCGAGCCCAGTGATGAGATTGATTTTGTTCTTGATCGAATCGAGTGGACGCATTGTCGGCGTCAGCTCGTCGAGGTGCTGCATGCTGAAATGCGGGTCCTGTTTCCCCAAGGAAGCCATGACATTACCCAAGTTCCCCTTGGGGATGACATGGTCCGATTCGCCGGGGAAAAAGCCACGTCGTACGACACCGATGGGAACATAGAAGTGAGCCATTCGTTGTGGCATAGGCTTGACTATTGATGCCCCGTTCAGGCTCTCCAGCCAAGGTAACGTAAGTGTAGCACCCCCAATGCCCTGAATGAAACGACGTCTTGAATATTTCATAATTTGTGATGGATTTACTCTGAAACTGTAGGTTGAAGAAATGCGTTACTAAAAACAATTCCCTTCAATAACGTTTGTATCTTATAACCATTTTTTACCGTTCTGGCAGCAACTTGATCCAAAACAGGCGCATCCTCCGGTTTTAGCTCACGGGCAAGCGCGAAGCTGAGAAGGTGCCCGGCAAGTGCGCGTGCGAATCGGTCCTTCTGGGCCAATAATGCGTCCTTGAACTCAATGATATCTGTAAATGAATACTCTCGAAACAAGGTACCGGACATATCCACCTTTCTTCCATTCGAGTATTGCGTGCGCCAATCTCCGACAGGCCCGTAGTTTTCCAATGCAAAGCCCAGTGGATCGATTTTTTCGTGACAACCCCGGCAATCAGCACGTTCCCTGTGTTGTGCGAGGCGCTCTCTCAGAGTAAGATTTGCTTCCTCTTCGGCCGGTTCCTCGTCTAGGGGAGGAACATCTGCAGGGGGCGGTTCAGGTGGGTTATTGAAAATGACGCTTGCGATCCATGCTCCACGAGTGATCGGTTTGGTGCGCTCAGGTCCCGAATTCATCGTCATCATTGCCGCATTGGTAATCAAACCGCCGCTGCGTCGGTCATCAACGGGTATTCGTTTGAAATTAAGCACCGTGACCTCGCTTTTTGGTTTATCAGGCTCTGCGCCCAAAGCCAAATCTCCATAGGCTTCCTGCAGGAGTGAGGATCTGTAAGTGAAATCCGAATCGATGAACTGAGTAATCGACAGGTTTTCGATCAGCACCGTTTCAAACAGTAGCAAGGGTTCCATCATCATGTGCATGCTGTCCCTGTATTTAAGGAAGTAAAAGCCGGGGAATTTTTCTTCATTGGGAACTGCCGATATGATGCGCTCCAATTGAAGCCATTGGGAGGGGAAGCTGTCGCAAAACCGTTTAAGCTTCTGATCTTTCAACATGCGTTCAAATTCCGATTCCAGTATTTCTGGTTGACTCAATCTGCCTTCACTAGCCAGGTTCAGTAATCGCTCGTCGGGGATGCTACCCCATAGAAAAAAGGAAAGACGTGAAGCCAGATTGAACTCCGTTACATTTTCATAGGCAGGTTCTGCCTTCAATTCCTCATACAAATAAAGGAAGCGCGGGGATGATATCGCGGCAGCTGCCACGGCCTTCATTGCATTTGGGAGAGATTGTGTCTCATCCAGTCGAGCTAATGTGAAATTTGTATATCTATCAAGCAGGGCGGAATCGGGTGTACGTCTGAATGCCTGGTATAAAAAGCGCTCGAGACGATTTTGTATCTCGAGAACAACATCCTGATCATCCCTGATTTCCTTGAACAACCAATCCCAGACACCAACATTTTCAGGGGTGAAATCATTACTTGTGACGATGGATTGCGCTAACTTGAAAAATGATTCGAGCAAAAGGGGTGAGAGCGACAAATGATCACCACGATTGTCAAAGCCATGTTCAGCCCGAAGGTCCTGTGGGAATGGAGCCACTCCGCCCAGGCGTTCTTCAATCAGTTGTGATTTACCCAAGGGGCGGCTGCCCACAGTCACATTTTCAGCCATTTTGCCTGTCTCTGGTTTGAAATAGTTTCTGTGTTCGCGCATCATTCGCTCAGGCAAAGAGAACACAACCCCTTTGAGTTTGAATAAATCGACGACAGCATTGTCATACTGAAAACGATTCATCCTCCTGACAGGAGCGTGTGCGTTGGTTTGCAGGTTTTCTGAGCTGATTCGCTGAAGCTGCTTGAGCGCTGCCAGTGATGCGTCCTTTTGCGCTGAGTTCAGTGGAGTCTCTTCTTCGGGGGGCATTTCGTTGAAGTCGATGACTTCGATCAGTGCTTGAATGAGTTCGGGGTTCTTTGTCAATCCATCAAGGTCCTTGATGGAATATAAATCCGTCTTACCCTTGATCTTGCCATCCCGGCCGTGACATTTGACGCAATGCGAATCAATGACTTTTAAAAGATCAACCTCACCAGACTCTCCTTGGCCCAACAAAGGATATAATGTGAGTGTGATGAAAATGATAGCATGGCGGAACATGGTTTGAAATATTACACTTTCTACTCTTGCTGTGACAAACCTCAAAATCAAGAGTTCATCAATGGATTCTGGATGGATAATCTGTAAATGCGACAAATCGCAAACGCAAAGGCCCCTATCACAGCAGCAACCTAAAGTCCGAAAACCTTGAAGTGGACAGACTCCAGCAAAAGATGTTTTCGTTTTATTCTACCGCTAGATCAATGGAGTTATCAGCAATATCCTTCAGTCGTTCGTTGGCCAATGCCTGCATCATGCGGACACGTTCGGGGTACCGGTGACTGATATTGTTTTCTTCTCCAGGGTCATTCAACAAATCAAATAAAGCCGCGCCTTGTTTCCCATCCGTTAAACCTGCGTTTTCAGCTATCGGAAACAGTTTCCATCTGCCTGTGCGTATCGCCTGAAACCCTTCCGATCCATGCCAATACAACAGATCCTTGCGCGGATGAATTGCTTTCGGTTTTGCAAACAAAGTGTCCATTACATTCACTCCATCGATTTCTGGGTATCCATTTTTCAGTGACTGCAGATCGATACCGCAGGCAGACGCCAAAGTGGGTAAGAGATCGATGGCAGCAATGAGTGCACTGCTCACACTGGAAGCAGGTATGGCGTCAGGCCATGATACAATGCATGGAACTCTGGTTCCTCCCTCAAGTGCATCCCATTTCATTCCGCGAAAGGGTTTTGCCAGTGCCTGTTCTCCTGGCTGCGGACCATTGTCAGAAAGGAAAACGACAATGGTTTTGCTGGCAATGCTTGTTTGTTCAAGTGTTTTCAATAGTTCACCGATTCTGAAATCCAACTCTTCAACGACATCACCATATGCACCAAATTGAGATGTGTTCTTGAAATCAGGATGTGCTTCGACCGGGAAGTGCGGGGCTGTGTATGGGACATATAACAGAAAGGGTTGTTCCTTGTTTTTTTGAATAAACCCAATGGCTTCACGAGTGAATTGCTCGGTGAGTAACCGATTGTCAAATGGATCTTCGACTACCTCATCGTGATTCCAGATTTTTGTCGTCTGGTTATTGCTCTTATTGACGTAATAATTGTGATGGAAACCCTGGCGGTGAGGGCGGAACGAAGGTCGGTCTCCAAGATGCCATTTACCAAACATACCGGTCGCATATCCCGATGCCTTGAATACCTCAGCCATGGTCAATGCTTTGGGGGAAAGGCCCTGATTGGTTGGAATCATGTGTCCGACGACTCCTTTTGACCAACCAAGACGCGATGGGTAGGCACCCGTCAGCAGAGCGATACGAGATGGAGTACACACGGTGGCTCCGCTGTAGAAATGGGTCAACCGCATGCCACTGGCTGCCAATTGATCTAGAACAGGAGTTTTGATCTTTGGGTGCCCATAACAACCCAGATCATGATACCCAAGATCGTCCGCCATGATCAGCACGACGTTGGGCTGCGATTTTCTGGCTTCGACAAGATCTGTTAAGGCAAATGAAAACAATGCCACCGACCACCATATCTGAAAGTATCGCATCGAATAAACTTAAATTAGGACCTGCGCATGCGTCCAGTCGCTTCCCATTAATTTTCCTCACCGGGAGTCATCATCGACGTTTGCCTGAGCACGCATTGATCGTTTTGGGAAACGTACCTCTTGGTTTAGACAGCTATAGAGTCTTTGGGCTGGGCAATGAGCATGTTGAGGAAGTGGTTTGTAAGATTACTTCCTGGCGATGATCAATGGACCCTCAGAAAACTGAATGGGGTATTCAAGGATGAAAAAAGGCCCCGACAAAAGAAACTTATCTTCAGCAATGGTTTACATATCTTGTGCAGTCATATAAGAATGGGAACTAGTATGATGAGTACGGATTTATTTGTCAGTTATTCAAGTCGTGATCGAGACAGGGTAATGCCTCTTGTTGAAGCCCTGAGGGAAAGTGGTATCTCGATCTGGATTGATGAGGGTAACATACATGCTGCAGATCTATGGTCCGAAGTAATTGTGCAAGCCATTGCTGATGCAACGGTAATCATAGTCATGCTTTCGCGATACTCGACTGATTCCCTGAACGTCGTCAAGGAAGTGATGCTGGCTTCTGAACAAAACAAAATTATTTTACCGATCTATTTAGAACCAGCGGAAATCCCCCCCAAACTACAGTATCAACTGGCAGGGATTCAGCATGTTGAAATTACCGGTCAGGATATAGGATCAGTCGTTTCCACGATCACGGCCTGTTTAAACAAGCGAGGTATATCGGGAAATGACAACAATCTTCAAAAAAAAGCGACTCATGTGCCTCGGGGACGTTACCCAGCTACTCCCTGGAGCAGCTGGAGCAGCTATTTCAATGTGGCGTTAAAAAGTTTAGGGGCGCTCGCAGTATTGTTTGTTATGTGGGTTTTTTATACAGCAAATTTGGAGGAGGGATTTGAAAAGGAAGGGGGAATACCACAAAAAACTCTCAAGCCACTGACCTCTAGATTGCATCTTAAAATACCCATCCCCGAGGAATACCCATTGACCAAGCCGTCAGAAATGCCCTTTGGTAACCCTCTTCAGTTGATAGAGATTTCAAATGATGGCAATAAATTGATATTGACCTGTACCGTAGAAGGTGAACGTCATTTTTGCCTGAGGAAACTCGGCAGGGATGAATTTGTCCTCTTGGAGGAGACAAAAGGAGGTTTTTTACCTTTTTTTGATCCGTCGGGAAATTCAATCGCTTTTTTTAAAGACGATAAACTCCTGAAGTTACACCTCGAAGAACGGGTGATTAAAGTGATCTGTGAAACAAAAAATCCGAGCGGCGGCCTCTGGTTCGATGATCAGACGATTTATTTTTCGGGGGAGGAGGGGTTTCAGTTGAAAAAGGTATCAAGTGACGGTGGGGTGTCCGAAAATGTTTCATGGGATGGTGCTGGAGGGTTTTTCCCTCATCGAGCGAACGATGGCAAAGGACTTGTATTTATGGGAAACACAAGGATTCGGTGGAAACAACCGCATTCCTTATACCTGCCCCTGGTTGAGGGGGACGCATCTTTTGTAGACCTGACAAAAGGAACACACCCCATGTGGGTAGGTAAAGATCAGTTGGTCACCCTCGAGGGAAACTACCTGCAAGCTCAAAAAATAGATCTAAAAACCATGAAACTTATTGGGCAGGGAAATACCATTCAGGGAGCAAGGGTCCGAGGAGGGAGAGGTTTTTTCGCGCAATATGCAATGGCACAAAATGGCACTCTTGCCTTCATACAGGGGAGCCCAATGACACAATTGACCTTGGTGAACCTGAAGCCTGGAGGTAAGCCGATTGCGATGCATGAAGATAGTTCATTTTTTGGAACTTTCAAAATTTCTCCTGATGGGAATCGAATTGCAATTGAAGATTGGGGGGGCAGTGTGCATGGAATCAAGATATTTGATATTCCCAGGAAGCAGTTCAGCCGCATAAATTCTCCGGGACCCAATTATGCTCCGATATGGCACCCTGAGAGCCAATCGATTTTTTATACTTCGACGCGTAACGAGGAGTTGAGCGTGTATCAATATGATTTGAAAAGTGACCAGGAAAAACAAATCCCGCTAAAAACCAGCTTTACGGATATGTGGATCAACGAATTTAATCAATCGACAGAGCAGCTGATTTTGACTGCGGAAAAAGAGGGAGGGCTGGCCGATTTTTATGCAGTAGATATCAATGAGCAGGGATCTGTTGCTCAACTCACCGAAACTCCCTGGACGGAGTGGGGTTTTACGTTTTCTCCGGATAAAAAATGGGCTGCTTACACTTCAGAAAGGGATATGAAACGAGGTTATGAGATATACATTAATCGTTTTCCTGAAATGAATCAGGAAATCAGACTTTCCGAATCAGGAGGAGAAGAACCAGATTGGATTCCAGATGGATCAGGTATTTATTATCGCAATGAATCGAAATGGTATCGAGTTGGGTTGGACTTGAACGGTGAACAGCCTCAGGTAACAAGTCGTGATTTATTCTTCGAAGGTGACTACGTCAATGTTTGGGGGCCTTCTCATGATATTTTTCCTAATGGCGATATATTGTTGCTTCAAATGGAGCCATGGGAGGAGCCTCGCGAGATTGATATCATAGTAAATGCATTAGCGAATCAGGAATAAAAATCTCTTCAGATGATTTAGCCGATCAAATTCTTTATCACATGACCATGCACGTCGGTGAGTCTGAAATCTCTTCCCTGGCTGCGATAGGTCAATCTTCGGTGGTCGATACCTAATTGATGTAATACGGTTGCATGTAAATCGTGGACGTGAACGGGATTTTCTACCGCATGATAACCAAATTCATCGGTCGTACCATGGGTATAACCACGAGGCACGCCCCCTCCAGCCATCCACATGGTAAACCCATGCGGATGATGATCCCGTCCCCAGGTTTTGCCTTGCACCTGAGCAACAGGTGTGCGTCCAAATTCGCCACCCCAGATAAGCAAAGTATCTTCAAGCAGACCCCGTTGTTTCAAATCAGTGATCAGAGCTGCGATGGGGCGATCGGCGGCGGCGCATTGACGTTTGTGCTCGCGATGAATATCGGTGTGGGAGTCCCAGCCACGGTCGTAGAGCTGGATAAATCGGACACCATCCTCAACCAGTCGGCGGGCAAGCAGGCAGTTGCGTGCGAGAGAGGGCTTGGATGGATCGGCTCCATAAAAGTCCAGCATACGTTGGGGCTCGGTACTGAGATCTGCCAGCTTTGGCACGCTCGCCTGCATTCGGAAAGCGAGTTCATAGGATGCAATCCGTGATGCTATTTCAGGATCGCCAATGATCGCGTGCTGGCGTTGATTCATCCATTGAATGAGGTCCAATTCACGACGCCGATCAGCAGTTTTGACACTAGGAGGGTTGCCTAGATGCAGCACGGGAGCACCGGTGTTACGGAAAGGCACTCCGGCGTGTTGAGATTCCAGAAATCCATTACCCCAGAAACTCTGCAAAAGGGGCTGACCGTCGCTGACACCCGAGGTCAGCACAATGTAGGCAGGAAGATCTGCGTTTTCGGAACCGAGACCGTAGGAAAGCCAAGCACCCATCGTGGGCCGATCGTTCAGCAGCGTTCCGCTGTTCATGAAATTGACTCCAGGATCGTGCACGTTGGTGTCGGTATGCATCGAACGAATCACAGTCAACTCGTCGGCGACTTTGGCGAGATGCGGCAGGAGTTCGGATATGACAGTGCCAGATTGACCGCGTGGTTTGAATGCGTAGGGTGACCTTCTGAAATTAGGCGTGCCACGAATCAACGCAAATTGTTGGTGATCCTTAAGTAGTTCGTCGGGGATGGGTTTGCCATCGAGTTCATTGAGCTTCGGTTTGGGGTCGAAAAGGTCGATGTGCGACGGCCCGCCTGCCATGAACAGGAAAATGACCCGCTTCGCTTTCGCCGGGTGATGAAGGCTGCTCAATACCCCCCTTGATCCAGCAATGAGATCATTTTGCAGCAACGACCCAAGGGCCATGGAACCGATCCCTGCCGCCGAACGACCAAGAAATGTGCGCCGGGTCATGCCGGCTGAAATGGATGCGTTCATGCTACGGTCTGGTAATGGTTTCGTCGAGGTTGAGTAAGGTGGTGGCAACGCTTGTCCATGAGGCAAGAAGGTCTCCATGAAAACGGATTTTTCGTTCGCCGATAAAAGTGAGAAACTGCTCGCGCTCAGCTGGGTCAGGAAGTCGACCGAGGCAGAGTCTGAAAGCAAGGTTCAGCCGATCATCTGCACCATGTCTGGTTCCGATGATGCGCTCTGCCAATTTGCGCGCCGTTTCCACAAAAATCGGATCGTTCAATGTTACCAATGCCTGAGTAGGAAGGTTCGCTGGATTTCGTTTGACAACACACACCGCCCGGGATGGTGCGTCGAGTAATTCCATCGTCGGGTGCAGAGCCATGCGTCGCCAATAGGTGTACATGCTTTTTCGATGAAGATTCTGACCTCGGCTGTTGATCCATTTCCCAGGGAGATCGCGCTCTTCCCAATAATTGATCGGTTGAATGGGAAAAACACTTTTACCTCCTTTGTATGGCTCCAGTAAGCCACTGACTGCAAGAGCCTGATCACGGATTTGTTCAGCTGGAAGTCGTAATCGCGGCATCCTGGCAAGCAAGCGATTATTGGGATCTTGCTGAGACAGTGCCGGACGCAGATGCGTCGATTGCCGGTAGGTCGCTGAAGTCACAATAAGACGGTGAATATGTTTCATGTCCCAACCGCTTTCGACAAATTCCGTCGCCAGCCAATCGAGCAATTTCGGATGAGAAGGAACTGATCCCTGGGTACCAAAATCGTCCGGCGTTATGACAAGTCCACTCCCAAAATATCCCTGCCAGAATCGGTTTACCACGACCCTTGCAACCAATGGATTTCCCCCATTGACAAGCCACTTTGCCAACTGGAGCCTGTTTCGCGGTTGATCTTCTTCCTTAAGTCCAAACAAGGATGGTGCAGCCGGTTTCACTTGAGATCCGGGACTGAGGAAATTACCTCGAAGGTGGATAAACGTGTCGCGGGGGCGAGCCAATTCTTGCATGACAGGCAGTTTTGCAACGCTGGCGAATTCCTCGCTGAATAGTCCGAGTTCTTTATCGAGTAGCGCACGCGCATACAGCCTGACCGCTTTCAAGTCGCCTTCAAAACGGAACGCGTTGGGTTCGACAGAATTATCATAGCCCATTCCAATCGCGAGGCGACGATCAGAGATAGCGATTGATTCCGGTGCTTTGCCGGTGATGGTCGCACCCTTGTCCTCAGATCCGTCCACAAAGAGACGAACCGCCTTTCCCGCTTCAAAGACAACAGCAACATCATGCTCAAGTCCATCGTTGACCGTTTGGCTGCCGTAAACCGTGAGTCCATCGAAAGGATGAGGCTGAGACGAAGCCCAGAAATAGAGATTCCCCGGTATGGAGCCTTTGTCAGACTGACCCCCAATGCCGAAAACGAAACTACGCTGTTTCCCATGCCAATCATATTTGGATGCGATTTCGGCGACTGTTTGTCGGGTCCTTATTCTTGCAGTGATTGTCAAATCACGGGTGACATTGTATCTGGATGCTTTCTCTGCAAGATCCGGACCCTCCCAACTGTCCAAAAGGCCGGGAGCGGGTTTCGACACTTCAGCTCTTTTGGCCGCGGCTTCAGTTGGTGCTTCATCAGGCTGGTAGCGATAGTTGACAGTCGGCCCACCCTGATCGTGATTAATGCCTGAGTGTTCCGTGTTGTTGAAAATTGCAAACAGCGAGTAGTAATCCTTATGGCTGATCGGGTCGAATTTATGATCGTGGCACTCCGCGCATTCAGCCGTCAGGCCGAGCCAGACTTTTCCGGTAGTATTGACGCGGTCCTTAACGCCCTTGAGGCGATATTCCTCCGGCGGGTATGTAACGCCTCTGGCTTGCGGTGCATTGCGGTGGAAGGCGGTTGCCAGCAATTGTTCCGCGGTGGGTTCGGGCAGCATGTCACCAGCCAGCTGCGCAATGGTGAACTGGTCAAAAGGCATGTTGCTTTCCATGGCACGAACCACCCAATCACGGTAGGGCCATATTTCACGCATCTTGTCATCGGCAAAGCCACGGGTGTCGGCATAGCGGGCAAGATCAAGCCAATCCTGCGCACGACGTTCGGCGTAGTCACGCTTGTCCATCAAACGATCAATAAGTCGCTCCCAGGATCCCTCTTTCTTTTCACTGAGAAAGGCTTCGACCTCTTCGGGTGTTGGCGGCAGGCCAGTAAGATCCAGAGTTGCCCTGCGTATCAGTAAGCGTCGATCTGCTTCCGGAGAAGGTTCGATCGATTCGTCGTTTAATCGCGACAAGATAAAATAATCAATTGGATTAATGGGCCAATCATTGTTTTTGACTTTGGGTAAGTCAGGTTTTTTTGGGGGAATGAAAGACCAGTGGGCTTGATATTCCGCGCCTGAATCAATCCAGACTTGAATCAATTTTGCATCACTGCTGTTGAGATGCTTGTGGCTCTCCGGAGGCGGCATCACCTCATCCTCATCTTTACTGTTGATACGGTGCCAGACCTTGCTGTTCAACGCATCGCCGGGAACAATTGCCTCTGCTCCGGGAATGTCAAGACGCAGGTTACCTTTGCGCGTCTTCGGATCAAAACCGTGGCATGCAAAGCAATTTTCCGAAAAAATAGGTCTTATGTCGCGGTTAAAATTAATTAAGACAGCATCAGCGAAAACGCTATATCCCATTAACAGAAAGCCGATGACAAAATATAGACAACACCTTTTCATCTTTGAACCGAAATTATGCCCCATAATGTTAATTACCAGCAACAGAAAACCTCCCGCCAGACTTGAACAGGCATTCTGTTGAGAATTGGCAAGAATCCCGGTTGGGGAAACTCCAGCGTCTGGGAGAAAAGTAAATTATATAGAAAAAACTCACAAGGATCCTTTTCTCATTCAACTATCATCGGAGGATACGGGTAAGGCATGGGCATACCTTTATATTCAACAAACACCCTGTGAGGGGGTGTTTGTTAGAATCGATCTAAGGACTGAGAGTGTTAAATATCAGGTGTTTAGCTGTAGGCTCCTTTTCTTGGGTTTTTCATTTCGCCCTGATCCTTCCTCAGCTTTTGGATAATCAGGTGAAGATTGTGAGCAGCATAATGTGACTACAAACCCAGCCTGAATTTATAATGGCCCTTTTGGGAGGTTCATGGCGTTTAATAGGTATGGCCTGCTGGTGTAATTATATTTACTGCTCTAAGTGTGATAGGCCATACCACAGCTGGCAATGTAGAACGGTGTACACCCCTCGCGGAAATGGTAAATACTATACCACCTCGTATTGCCTCGATTGCGGTGAAGTTATGGGTGTGAAAGGTTCCCCAAAATATTTACGTATTACCTCATTCGTGGCGTTCGGTATATCGTTGTTTGAGTTTCCGACAGCCTTATCGTCAAACGATCAACAAAGTCTGAACGGTTTTTACTTAGGTGGTATAATCGGTATCACGGCATTGTGTTCATACTTGCACACAAAACGCCAATACAAACCCATCTACGACCGTTGGGTGCATAGACATGGCATCAACCCAGATGACTGGCCGACGCCGACAAAGTCCAAATGATATTGAACTTAATTCAAGCAATCATCTAGGGTTTTTGCAGGAAGACGATTTGGGTATGAGTAAAATTTGTGTCATTTGCAATGAAGATTGTTCCAATGAGCCTCGTTTCAAAAATGAGGACGGTCGTTACGTGCATCAAAAGTGTTTCTCAACGGAGGGACACGCTACGCAAGAAACTGCATCAGCGAATACGCAAGAAAGCTCTGGTTGGCTAACCAAGTGGCTCTTTAGACCCAATCAGCCCCGGACTTTCCTAAACCGCATCGTCGGTTTCACACTGATTATTACCAGCATTTGGTTGGTTGTAGGTGT
>JBDQII010000075.1:0-14369 GCA_040264395.1 Verrucomicrobiota bacterium | reverse complement strand
CCTGCCATGCATCTAATGATCCATCCGGATGGAAAGCGTTATTTTGCCCTTGGCCTGACGCAGTGTCACGTCCTTGAATTTGAGGGGCAGCGTCTGAGACTTCTCGACACAAGTGATATTTCCTATGGCGAAGGCTGTTTCTGGATGCATCCGGATGGAAAGCACATTCTAGCCGGTCGCTCTCCCAGCATGCGGCAGGATATTCCCGCGATTCTAGAATGGTATGAGATCCTTGGAAACAAGGTGCAACGGGTATGTGAGATACGTAATGCACCAGACGTGGACGTGACCAACGGATCCTCCGGGTGTATTGTCAGGATTACTCCTGATGGCAGGCGCGGCTTCATTTGTCAGAGAACCTTTGATAATGGTAAGGATTTGTGTGATGTCATGATCGCCGACCTCACCCTGGATGAACCGCTGGTGACTCACGTGATTCCTCAGGTGAATGATGGGCTCGAGAGCTTTGCCTTTCATCCCAACGGGAAAATGGCGGTCGTCACCTGCTTGGAGAATCCGTCCAAGAACAGTCTGGCTGTGCTTGATATCGAGTCAGACCCTCCTCGTTTGCTCTATCATCTGGACGCCGCTGCGGCTAGTCAGGGGGTAGAGTTCGCGCCTGAGGGAGATAAGCTTTTTCTGGGTAGCCCTGTTCATGGAAGGATCGAAATCTATGATGTGGTGGGAGATTTCGAACTCGTGAAGAATGCGAAATTTATCAAGATCGGTTACGGTCACAATAGTTTGAGCATGGGCTCCCGATATCGGCATTGATGAAGCGAGACTCCGCATAAAAGTTAACCAATCAAGGGTTTTCCGGAAACGTGAACCCGCTCAAAGCATCGAGAAATAATCCAATAGAACATGAGAATGAAAAGAATGAAGTTCGCCCAATGCTTACTAACCTTCGGACTATTCCTGCAGGTGGCGGGTTATGCCGATTCCATGCCGGAACAGATCCGTCAGCACCTTGACAAGCTGGTTGGTAACTGGGATATCACCATTGAATTCCATGACCGGGTAGGGAAAGAAAGTGCGACGATCAGTTGGACTGAGGATCAGCGCGTTCTTCGTTATGAGGGAAATGGCATGAGTTTCACGAGTAATGAGAATTCAAGGTTTTTCGGTCTCTTTGGTTGGGATGACTCCGCAGAGCTGGTTCGCGAATATGGGGTGACTTCGCAGGGAGGCACGTTTATCTCCGACCATCGAATCACAGAGAGTAATTGGTCTGACTCTGTGGTTTCAACCCGCGTCGAGGAAGGGAAAGTCACCGTTGACCGTTTTCAGCGGCACTTTCGATTTGGTTCGGCAGATGAATGGAGCCTGACCGCCGATAATCGCACTGTGAACGATAAGTCCGAGCCAGGGTTCAAGGTTTCCTTTCGAAGAACGGAACCGAGAGATGGTTTTCGCGCAGAGGTACCGGCCGCATGTCCCTGGGAATGGATGTTGGGGCACTGGACGATTGAAAGGAGTGACGGAACCAGCGCAAAGGTTCATTGGTCCAAGCCACGGCAAAATGTGGATTATCTCATGGGTAAATGGCATGAATCCAACGGACTCGTGTCGGATGAGTTCATCAGTTGGCAACCCGACCGCAGACATCTGACGGTGAATAACTATCGTACGGACGGTGGCTTCAGTAGAATCGACTTCGATAAGGTCGAGCGGCATAGTATGCGCGGGACTATTAGCCAAAGGGATTCTCAGGGCGAGCTTAATACGGGAGTGATCATGGTCTCGCGTGTTTCCAATGACGAATCACGCGCCAAAATCGTTATGACCGATGGTTCCGTTCTGGAGGAAGTCATACGTCGAATGCCGTGAAGCTCCTCAGGTTGACTCCGTTGGGATAATAGCCAGGTTTCTCTGTTGATTCCTTCATTGCCGGATCATTCTAGCTGTGGTGAAAACGCGACTCGACTGCATTGATTTCAGACTTGAGTGCCTGAATGAAAATCGAGCATTGTTTGCTTCATGAATGGTATGCTCAGATCAGCGCTTGTTAGTATTCCCATGATTCTTGCTACGCATTCCGCGGCGGATCAGGCGGGTCGCCGGTATCCGGAAAACGATCTCCACGCGCATCCGGCGATTGAGATTTCGGTAGGATTTCATGAGGCTGATATCATCGGCAAGGACAACCGGGCACTGCAGGCTGCAGTCGATTACGTTGGCAATTTGGGGGGAGGTGTCGTGAACATTGGTCCCGGCGAATTTCTGATGCGAGATTCACTGCACCTGCGCAGCCGCGTGACTGTTCGCGGAACCCCCGGTCAGACCATACTGAAAAAAGACATTGAGTTCCGCTCTCCGATAGCCGCTGATGGAGATTTTGGCGAAGCCGCGGTCACCGTCCAGAATCCGAGTGGTTTTGCCATTGGTAGAGGTGTCTACATTGCTTCCAGTAAACAGCGCAATTTTCATGGCGTTTGTGCGACTATTCTTAATGCCAGCGAGCATTATTTTACGCTCACTCGCCCGATGAATGCGGACATCATGATGGCTGATGGCGGCTTCGCTGCGACGATTTTTCCTGTCATCAGTGGTTACGAGATCGTGGATGCCCGTGTGGAGCATCTGATCGTAGATGGTAACCGTCAGCATAACCCGACTAAAGTGGACGGCTGTCGTACGGCGGGTATCTATCTGTATCGTGGAGATCATTGTGTCATCGCCGATTGTGTTGTGACCCATTACCAGGGAGATGGTATCAGCTTTCAGCAGTCCAATGATGTGGAAGTTCAACGCTGTGTGGTTGAGCAATGCGCTGGTTTTGGTTTGCATCCGGGCAGTGGTTCCCAGCGACCGCGTGTGATTCATTGTCGTGCCGTCAAAAACGATGAAGATGGTTTTTTCTTCTGCTGGCGTGTACGTGGAGGCGTTGCCGAGGGAAACTGGCTGGAGGGCAACGGTGGCTACGGTATGTCCATCGGTCACAAGGACAGCGACAATCTGGTTCGGTTAAACACGATCGTCGGCAATGCAAAGGGAGGCGTATACTGGCGTTCGGAGACTGAGCCGATGGCGGCTCATCGTATTACCTTCGAGGAAAATACGGTTCGTGACAATGAAGGTTGGGGACTTTTCGTCGATGGGATGACGCATGGTACGGTGATTCGCAACAACACCATCGAGGATACCGGAGCCGGCAGGCAGCGCACGGGCATACGGATCGGAGGCAAAACGAAAAAAATCCTCATCGAGAACAACAGGATCATAGCTGCTGAACGCATTCAGGATGAGCGTTCGGTCCGTTGAGCGCCTATGAGCTGTTTTCGTAATGAGAACGCTAATCGAAATAAAAAACTTTTTTCGGAGTCATTATTTTTACAGCAACCTTCTGCAGGTGCGAGTCATTCGAGGTGGAGTATGCTTTCATTATTTACTGCCCTCACAAAGCTCACTCGAACCAAAAAAGGCCTCATTTAGCTGCATGGGCTTGGTTGTTTTTTGGATCGTCATCTTTAAAGTGATCATGATCTATGGTCTAGGTATTGTTAATTAAGGTTGCCAAAATTCGACGGGTTCTATAGCAAATTGAAATGCCCTCAAATTTCCTTCGACGGTCACATCAAATTCTGCCTGCCTATCATCTTATCTGGATCTATTTGTTTTTTCTCCTCATGCCAGGAGTTTCTGCGCAGTTGCCCATTGGTGAAGCGTTGGATACGAACCATCTGGACTGGGAGAGCGGGGGCTCCTGGATTTCTCAATCCGAAGTGACTTACGATAATCAGGATGCCCTTGCATCAGGCACGATTGAGGATGAGGAGGCAGTTGAGTTATCCCTGAAAGTGGTCGGCCCACTGGAAGGTTCCTTCTGGTGGAAAGTATCCTCAGAGGAGGACTTTGATTTTTTTAACTTTTCAATTGATGGAACCGTTGTTTCCAGCATCAGTGGGGATGTCGACTGGACCAAGGCAACATTTGAACTTGGTGCCGGTGCACACCGACTTGTCTGGGGCTATCAAAAAGACGAGTCCCTTTCTGGTGGCCTTGACACCGGGTGGCTGGATCAATTGGAACTTTTGCTTGAAGCAACGGTTTCGATCATTGAACAGCCTGTTGCTCTTTCGCTGGTCGAGGGCGAATCAGGGAGCGTTTCCGTGGTGGCGCAGGGAGGTCCCGACATGCGTTATCAATGGTTCAAGGATGGGGTCGCTCTTTCGGGTGCCGATGCTTCTTCCTATATCATTGCTGGTGCTCAAGCGGTTGATGCAGGTGAGTACCACGTAAGTGTTCAACAGGGTGTCGAAACGATCGAAAGTGATGCTGTTTCACTTACCGTGCTGCAGGCAAGTGCGTTGTTTGATGATGCTTTGGAAACTGAGACGCTTCCATGGGGAACACAGGATGGCTGGGGAATTCAATCAACGGTGACTCATGACGGAGAGGATGCTCTGCAGACGCAATCCCTGCAGGACGGGCAGGCTGCGACACTTACATTGAACTTGCAGGGACCTTTGGAGGGAAGCTTCTACTGGAAAGTTTCCAGTGAAAAAGATTACGATTTGTTCAGTTTCCTTGTGGATGATTCAGTGGTGTCCCAGATCAGTGGGGAAGAGAACTGGGTGGAAGTCACTTTTGAACTGGAGGCAGGTGGTCATCAATTGAAATGGATGTATGCCAAGGATGATTCGGTGCTCTGGGGTGCGGACAGGGCATGGCTGGATCAGCTTGTCATAAAGCGTGCGCAAGGTCCCCTTCCTGAAGGCGTTTATTTCCAGGAAAATTTTGATGGTCTGGCACTGGAACCTTTCGAGTCCAGCACGGAAAGTAAAGGGGACGGCACGGACTGGACACCCAATGGGCCTCAGGGATGGGTGATGATGCGTGGCCCAGGACATGGTCCCGTTGACGGAGGTGAGGCGGTGACGGAATATGACGGTTGGACCTTTCTGGATCCGGTTTCATGGAACGCCACAGCGACCCAGGACAGGGATCAGTTCACCAATGGCAAGGGCGTGATTGCGGTTGCGGATTCTGATGAGTTCGATGATCTGGACGATGCTGTTTTTCATGCCTCATTGAGTACGCCTGCCATCGACATACGCGCTGCGTCTCCCAGCAGCCTTGTATTGCACTTTGATTCCAGTTGGCGTCAGGAACCACAGGCAGGTCAACTCACCGCACGGTTCGATGGAGCCAGTGAGGTTGTTTTGCTGGAGCTTGACGAGGCAAGCCCCAGCGCGCTCAATGCCACATATGCATTGGCATTGAACAATCCAGCCGGTGCGCGTTACATGGTCCTGAAGTGGAATTATCAAGGCATCAACAACTGGTGGTGGGCCATTGACAATATCAGGGTTCAAGCGCAGCCCAAAGCCAATGAAGCTCCCACTGCCAATGACATTGAACTACAACTGGAGGAAGGCAGTTCGGTGCCCGTTTTGCTGGCCGGAGCGGATGAGGATGGAGACAATCTCTCTTTCAATCTTCTCAGTCAGCCTGAGCACGGGCAGTTATCGGGTACACCCCCCATCCTGACATACATACCCAATGCAGGGTTTTCGGGCACGGACTCGTTTACTTACCGTGTGCACGATGGTACCATCGATTCACTGCCTGCCACGGTGTTGTTGAACGTGATACCTCTCGCTGAAGAAGCTCGCATACAAACATCGCAGGCGGTCTACACTGCAGGAATTCCTGTTGAAGTGTCTTTCTCTGGAGGTCCCGGCAATCCAAAGGATTGGGTTGGAATCTATGCGGAGGATAGTGATGTAGGTGAGAGCGAACCTTTTTACTGGCAGTACGTGGACGGCACTCAGGAAGGGAATCAAGGGGTGCGCCAGGGCAATTTTGAGCTTGCTGATCTGAGCATCGGGAACTTCGTGGCATACTTATTTCTGGATGATGAATATGATATCATTGCCTCCGCCTCCTTCAGGATTCTTCAGGAGCAGGTCGTCCTTCCTGAAGGCGTTTATTTCCAGGAGGATTTCGATGGTCTGACACTGCAGCCTTTTGAATCGGCCACGGAAAGCAACGGGGATGCAACAGACTGGACGTCCGATGGTCCGGAAGGCTGGGTGATGACGCGAGGTCCCGGGCATGGCCCTGTTGACGGAGGAAAGGGAGTCAAGGAATTCGACGGCTGGACCTTTCTGGATCCCGCCTCCTGGGATGCGACAGCTCAGCAGGAGAGAAGTCAATTTACCAAGGGGACCGGTGTCATCGCGGTCGCAGATTCCGATGAATTTGATGATTTGGATGATGCGAATTTCGATGCTTCTCTGAAAACCCCCATCATCGATATTCGAGCGGCATCTCCTGGAAGCCTTGTGCTTTCGTTTGATTCCAGTTGGCGGCAGGAGCCTCAGCGTGGAACGCTGAGTGCCTATTACGATGACGGTAGCGAGTTGGAGTTGCTCTCGCTTGATGGTAACAGCCCGGATGCATTCAATGCGACCCTTTCATTCCCCTTGAACAATCCTGCAGGTGCATCTGAACTCGTGTTGGTGTGGGACTATCAAGGCAGCAATAACTGGTGGTGGGCGATTGATAATATTCGCGTCTACGCAGAGGTGGTT
Organism: Verrucomicrobiota bacterium; assembly: GCA_040264395.1. Lineage (GTDB taxonomy): Bacteria > Verrucomicrobiota > Verrucomicrobiia > Limisphaerales > AAA164-E04 > AAA164-E04. The sequence goes on along the minus strand of JBDQII010000075.1, from coordinate 7,830 downwards.
ATTCCCAATACTGCGCCTGTGGTTGAGAATAAAGATCTTCAACTGGATCAGGGAACAACGCGTTCCATCACTCTTCAGGGAACTGATGCTGAGGGGGACACGCTCTCCTTTGCCCTTGTGAGCCAACCCGAACATGGAAATCTGAGCGGGGAAATGCCGAACCTGATCTATACACCGCGAGTGGGTTTCTCGGGACGTGACCAGTTCCGCTACAAAGCCAGTGATGGTAGGAGCGATTCTCAGCCGGGATTGATTCAGATCGAAGTGATAGCGCAGGTGCCTCGTCCCGTCATTCAATTGAGCCAGACGGAATATAAATCGAGTCAGCAAATGAAATTGGAATTCTCAGGTGGTCCCGGTCATCCCAAAGACTGGCTTGGGATTTATGCTCAGGGTATGCAGCCAGGGCAGGATTCTGCTCTTGACTGGCAATATACGGATGGCACGAAGCAGGGGCTGACAGCAGCGTCAAGCGGATCGGCGACTTTTGCAGCGCTCTCCCCCGGAGACTACAAGGTGTATCTCTTTGCCAACAACGGATACGAGGTCCTTGCCTCCGCAACATTCAAGGTGACCTCAGGCACCACCCGATGGACCATCCTTGTCTATGGTCATGCCGACAGTAACATCACGCCCAATTTTCTTTCCGATCTGGAGGAAATGCAGAAAGTCGGCAGCAATGATCAATTCAACATCATTGTGCAGACGGATTTGGACGGAAGCGAAACCTCTGCGCTCGACCGCTATGAAGTCCAGGAGCCGTTCCGCACTCAGACAGTCAGAAGCCGGATTCTACGATCAGACCAAACCATTCTGGAGGTGATGCCTGAAATGGACATGGACGATCCGAATGTGCTGAGGGATTTTATTGACTGGGGACTTCGTAGTTTCCCTGCCGATCGCTATGGACTGGTTCTATGGGATCATGGTGGTCAATACAATGGATACGGAGGTGATTATCAGAATGGAACGCGAGGTTGGCGTCCTGCGATGAAAACCGCGGATATCAGGGATGTTACCCTTGAAACTTTGAACAAGCATCAAATTGGCAAATTTGATTTTGCCACCTTCGACACCTGCCTGATGGGAGGAGCCGAACAGTTGGTGGACATGCATGAGATTTGTGATCTCTATATCGCTTGTCCTGAGCTTGATTTTGCTGCCGGTTGGGATTACGCAGGCACGCTCAACGCGCTGAAGGATTTCCCTGGTATGCCGCTCCTTGAGTTTGCTGAAAAGGAGGTTGCTTTCTGGGACTTGCATCACAACCGACAGCTTTCCGACAAGAATTACAAGGCACATGTTGCCTATGACATGACAAAATTCGATGCTTATAATACAAGTCTCAAAGCCTTCACAAGTCAGATCAGGGAGGCGTCCCCTGAGACGCATCAACTGTTGGCGCGCCTAAGGCGCGGTGCCATCCATTACTCGTCCGTCAATGATCGAGGAGACGGGGAAAAGGGGCCTTCCCAATTCATTGATCTTGGATCATTCGCTCAGGCGCTTTCCAGAGAAGCGACAGGTGCTCTGCAAGTAGTTTCAGCACAATTACTCGAGGGGATACAGGGGCTTGTCATCAGCAAGGCCATGGGGAGCCGCAGGCAGGATGCCGTTGGGCTTTCCATCAATTATCCGATTGATGGGCGCACGGGTTACGCATACGTATTCGATGGAACTGCCTTTTTTGGTAAGGATGATTTTGGAGTAAATATTGGAGAGCGTCGTTTTCGTCAAAATTTCCTTCAACCGAGTTACGGTGGTGCGCAATGGAAGGAATTCCTGGGACAGGTTCAACTGGCTTCTTCCAATGACAAGTCTCCGCCTTTGATTACGGCAGGGGGTGCGGGTGCCAAGTCAGGAAGAGTAAATCAGGTGCCTCCGGAAGCGCAGGGAGTACATGTTGCCACATGGGAAGAACCGGCGCAGATGACATTCGAGGTAGTCGACGGTGAGGACGCGTATGCGGCCTATGCTTCGCTCGTGAGTAACGCGTTTACGGGGAATCCCAACGAATACATCTATCTTGGGGAAATAGGGAGTGCCGAGCTTGACGGTGAAGGTGCTTATGATTTCTCATGGGACGGCAGTATGCCGATCTTGTCGCTGGCAGACTCGGATACCTATGATCCGATCTATCTCGGTGCCTGGGCTCTTGAAGCAGGTTCCAACCTTTACTACAGTTTCGCTGACTATCAGGCACCCAATGAAGAAAAAGTGCATCCTTTGATTCTGATCACTTCCTTCGACGAAAACGGTCATGGTACTATCGATCAGATATTGGACGACTCGATAGCAACGGAGTCATCGGGGACAGGGCAGGGCTTGGCACCGGTCGCCTCTGGTATTCAGTTTGAAGCGGGTGGATTGCTTTGGCCGGTATATTACATGGAAGAGTGGACGGGGGATGCATACGAACCGTGGTTGATCTCCTTCGAGGACGGCAGTATCACCATTCCGGACACGGGGTTGAGCGGTTTGGAAATCAGCTATCAGACAGTGGAATCAGGCGACTACACCATCGAGCTTGAAACCGTCGATTTATTTGATAACGCAAGCGAGGTGCTTACTTATTTTGTGTCGGTTCCTGAAGAACTGGGAGACTCGGCATCACGACTCTCCATCACCTTGGATGGGCAGCAGATAAGTATTACCTGGCCTTCTTATTACAGTGGATATCAGCTGCAGTGGGCTGAAAGCCTCAGCAACGGTCCGGTCAATGTAGTGCCGGCAGAGGAAATTCAAGTGAATGGGGAACATTTTGTGTATGTATCTGACATTACCGGGAACCAGCGATTCTATCGACTGGTGAAGCCCTGATTGATATGATGACGCCTTTGTTTGTATTTTGAATGTCGATCTCTCCCCTCCAGTCTTTTTGTGAGTAGCGACTGGAGGGGAGCGTTTCGTTAGTTGCCTCTCATGCTGCAATCAATACAAATTGTTCGCGTTCCCTTTTTGAATCACTTCTCCCTGATAATCTACATTGGACAACTCATTGGCATTGCCTCGAAGAATGACATCGCCCAAAACCGTTAGGTTGGAAATGAGATTTTTGTTGCCTCGGATATCAAGATTGCCTGCAATCACTGTATACTTGTCTGCGTTGATTGTCTCTCCACTGACATCATTGGAGTTGCCTTTGACTACCAAATCACCTTCATAGACGATAGGAGCAAGTGTGACGGATTCCCGCTGACCCAATTGCTTGAAGACACCCTTGAGATTGACTTTGGCGGGTCTTTTTCTCGCTGGACCCTGTTGAGGTATGACTCGGAAGATGGCCGTAGGCTGTTCAGCTGAAGCATCCGTCAGGATTTCATTGATGCCGAATGCATTTTCAATCAATGCAATATCCTCCCATGTTTCAAAATCCAATGTTCGTTGCAGCACAAAGATCCTGCCGGGTTCCCCTTGTATTCGAAGCCTCAATTGTTTGCCCGCGTTTCCTTGACCTTGAAAACCGACTTTTAATTCGACTGGGCTAAGGGATTCATCTTGTTTCGGAGCACAGGCATTTCCGGTGTTGTAGGTATTCAGGGATTCAGCAAGTGACTTTCCTTGTTTCCAGGCTGTACTGCTTGGCGAAATGCTCGAAGGTACGGGACCATATGTCTCGAGCCACTGATCAGCCTCTGCCAGTATATCCTCAATGCAGTCGGCCTGACTTCCAGCCGCGATGTTTAGTTTCGCTGTGAGCACCTGACGAAACATGGTCAGGGATTTGTCTGATCCATTTGAGATTAAAAGTCTGGCTTCCTCTTTTGTGTAATCGTGGTTACCAACAGTAATCACCTCGATGGGCCAGGCGTCTTGATGCCGTTTCCAGAAGCTGGGCTTTGAAACACCCCGGTTAACCATGGATGGATCGGGTTCTCCAATCGGTGGGCTAATTGGAAGGATAGGGGTCAAACCGATGTCAATGTGCGTGCCAGGGCAAAGGGCATCTTCCAGGGAATCACAATCGACCGCGATACATTGCGTTGCCGCTGTCAATGGGTCCAGATTACTGTCCTTTTCCGTACTATCTCCTATCAGCCACGGGCTGATGCTGAAACCTTCAGGCACGACCACCTTAATATAAACGGCCTCTGGCAAACTGCCTGGAAAAGCGTAGTATCCTGAAGCGTCAGATTCTACGTTCAACAGGAAAGTTCCTGATTCACAATCGATGAATTGAAGCGTGACACCTTCGATACCAATCTCATCCACGTCCTGTAGCCCGTTTCCATTCGCATCCAGCCAAACCCAATTTCCGATCACTGGCAATTGACTTTCTTGAATGGCAAAAGCTTCAAGTCCCGTCAGTCTTGCTGGAACCAGGGGTAAGCCTTGGCCTGGAGCTTGTTGCCCTCCCAGAGCCTGGGAGAAGGTATTGGAGAATCCCCAGGGCAATCCTGAAGATTGAGCTTCTTCAATGGATTCGGCGGGTGCTTTCCATGCGGCTACTTTAAAGATACCCGTTTCACCACCCCAGATTCCATCAATGGTCACCGATGGCCCCACGAAGCGTCCAACAGCCAGAAATTCTATCGGTTCCCCAACAGGTTTCAGCTCTGAATCTGTTTTTCCTGCCCAAAGCTGTGTCTTCCAGCCCTGACCCAGAAGTTCGCCTGTATCGGCCAGACTAACGGTAGAATTTTCATCATTCGAAAATAGAACTTGCCCCTGACCTGACATGTTTAAGCAGTGCGTAAATGTAGTTAAAAATAAGATGAGTAGACGTTGCATGATAAACTTGGTTTTTCTTATTGAACTGGGTTTTTGATTGCTAATGTTGTTTTCTCTGAGTGTCAAAAATCAGCTGAGGCAGTCCGAGAAATTTTTAGTAATGCGGCATACATTCCGACGAACATAGATGTGCCACTCATATGCTTTGTTTTCTGATTGCGTGTCATGTAGGCCATTGAGCGAGATGTATGCCTTTATCATTTTTGAGAAAAGAGACACTCAGTCTGCCTCGTGTATCCGTGTCTCTTGATTTTTCATGATGAAATGTCCCCTTTGATCGCGGGTATATTTCTCAAATCTGAAGCGACGGTCAATGAGAGTGCACATGGAAGGTGCATGCATGGCTGGGGCAGGGAATCCATGCGATTTCGAGGGATATGGAACTATTTCTTTCGATCGGGCAGAACATCGCGAGTTTGTGCGCCAATCATTGAAAATGAGTATGCTCTATTTGGATGAATGATCAAAAAAATGTCACGAATGCATCCGTAAAACGTCTTGTTGGACAGGGAAATGCAATCAAAGTGACAAGCTATGACCTGGCATTTGCAGAGATTATAAAGTGAATTCTTGCGACAAAAGATTGGGTGCCGCGGGTGGGGAGCAGCAGATGTCACCAGCTCATATCCGAGGATACCTTGCGGCAACTGAGCGAACAATCAGCTCCACGCTTGATCTCGAAAGAAGTCACTTACCAGGTAAGGTCACCATCGATCATGTCCACTCGCCATACATGAAAATCTGGTATGATCGTCGATATGCAGATGGAGGTGATAATACAAAACCACTGAAAGATGCGGTGCTTGCGATTCAATCGCACTGATTTTATCTGGAGAACGGATCGTAACGGATTCAAGGCCGGGTTGCCCGGACGCTATCGTGTGACCGTAGACATCAGAATCCAACCAGATTGCGGTTGCACTCCTTGTGTGTTGGATAACGACGGGCCTCAATACCATAGTAAGCCTTGAGCAAGTCGACCTCGATACCGATATCTTCACGTATTTTCTCCAGCGGCCAATCAAGGTATTTGCTGTAGTCCACCTCTGCCAGCGGTGTGCAGTCAGAAATGAAGCCAAGTCGCACTGCGTCCTTGAAGATATGAATATCTTCATCGGTAAAGCGGTATGCCTTGGGGTAAAAATATTTCGTCAGAATACTGAATAGTTTTTCTTCTGCCGTGCTGACGCGGTTACTGCTTCCCATTGTGAAGCCAATGACGAAAGCTTCATCTTTGATGAGAACCCCTCTACCCAGAAGAATATGTATGTAATCGTGCTTTTCAAGATCTGTCGAACCGTGAAAAATATCAAAGCCCGGTAAATCAAATCTTGGATTTTCAACCATCTGAATAATGAGCGGGACATCCCCCTGCTCGAGACCGAAGCTCTTCAATTGTTCATAGGCTTGTCCCAGGGTGATCTCACGTGAGGAAAGAGGCACGTGCCAATCTTCATATCCATTTTCCGATGCCATAATAGTTTCTATTAATCAAAATTTAAGGAATGATGCAATACGTGTTATTTTTTCATAAAAATTGACGCGGGCTTGATTCACTCTCCCTGATGCATGCTCTGTTGATCTTTGAATGATCTTCATTTGCTTGAATCGTTCATGAAAGAGACATACGTGAGCAGAGATCTAGGAGCTCTGAGCGAAAGGAGGTATCGGGCAGTCAAGTATGTCGGCAAAGGCTCTCAGCAATTCCGCTTCCTGAATGGTGACCTCTCCATCCGCACCGACGGTGTGGGCAAGGGCATTCACCACCTTCATTCGTAGAGGAGCCGTTGCCTGCGCGAGCTCGGCAACGGCAGTATCCATTTCCCCCAGATTGCACTCGCTGTAGGGAAGGAGTTTGAGGTTCTTCCCCAGTTCCTTGAGGCAGGCGGCGCCCTGACGGAACGCATGCTCGGTCGAGGCTGTGTCTTCATGGCCAATGTGCGCAAATCCAGAGAGAATCGTTGAGCACCTTGGCAGGAGAGGGATGATCGAGTGATATTTGATTCTGGGTTTGGCCGATGGATCAAAATGGTTTTTCAAGTGACGGTCCAGAACCTTGCCCAGAGTATATTCGAATAGATCGATTTGTTGATCGCTTTCCACCAGCCATTGAAGGGTTTCCTGAAAGGAGGTGTATTGGTCCTTGGTCAGTTGTCTTAAACTTGGAATCGCCATGTCCACCAAGGGGAGCTTTGCTCTCGGGTCGATGGTTGCCGCTTTGGGATGCAGGATGCCAATTTCGCGTATGACAGCCTCAGCGCAATGAGTTTCAAGATTTGTTAATTGCTCTTCAAAGATAGAACCCTCGTCGGCCATCAACAAAGCAAACATGAGAGCCTGGGCACCCAGGGGGTCATGCGCTGCCTCGCGGAGTTCTGGAGCCAGTGATTCCCGCAATTCTGCCGCATACTCAAGTTGAGCCTGGCCAGGTTGACTGGTAGCGGTTGCGACCGCGTCTGGATTCCAGCTCATCCTGGCTCCCCCCATCATCATACCTGCCATCATGGCTGACTTCATGAAATCAGACGACGCGTCTGCGTCTTTTGGATCTGTGGACTGTCCATCGCCTTCATCGTTTGACCAGTCTTCAAAGGCGATATCTGTAAAATCGCCGTCGAAGTAAGGGTCTATTCGCTTGATTCGATCCTCGAGGGGGGGGTGGGTGCCCATGATGTCTCCGAATTTAGAGGCCACGCCTCTCTCGAAGAACATGTGACTGGCCTCTTCCGCATGCGGATTGGATAATACCCCACCCAGGCTCAATCCACCGATTTTCTTGAGAGCTCCTGCCATGGCCTGCGGATTCCGCGTGAATTGAACTGCCGCCGCGTCCGCGAGGTATTCCCTCTGGCGTGAGATCGAACTCTTGATGCATTTGCCCATAAAAACTCCTATCGTTCCGAAAGCAGCGATCACCAAACCTAATACACCGATTCCTCCTAGTATACCCCTTGGATCATTTTCATTATCGCTATCAGCGCAGAAGCCTATTTCACATAAAATACGACCAATGACAGCGATGAAAACAATGCCATGGAGAACCCCTGTCATGCGTATATTCAAGCGCATGTCTCCATTGAGAATGTGACTGAATTCATG
>JBDQII010000074.1:0-14429 GCA_040264395.1 Verrucomicrobiota bacterium | reverse complement strand
CTACGGTGGCAAGGTGGCAGGAAGCAACATAGAGGGTGAAGTTGTCATCCGGTTTCAGGATCGAATATTACGGCGTGACTGGAAAGCCAGGCGTTTGCTTGAATTTCCGCTGACTGGCGAGTGGGACTGGAAACTATCCACACCGGATGGAAACGAGCTCAAAGCCACACTGATCATTCACCAGGATGCCGAGGGGGTGAGTGGGCGACTGGAATCTGAGCAGTTTAACATGCCCTTGCGGGATATTTCATTCAACGCGGGCCAATTAAAATTTGTCACACAGCGCGAGGAAAATGGTGGTACTTTTTATTCCAGCGGGAAGTGGCACGGCAATCTGTTGAGCGGACAGGTAAGCTCTCCTTCTATTGGTAAGGGGCTCAAGTTGCCCTGGGAAGCCAGAAAGCGGTGATGGCAAGGGTTTGAAAGGCTCAGTAGACAGGTTCCCCGAATTCACAATTATAGATGGCTCCACAACACGTGCATTCAGCATCCTTGATGTCCAGATCGGATGTCCAGCGATAAGATGATTTACAATTTGGGCAAGTCACCTTGTATCCCTTGGTTGCCCGGCAATTTTTCAAGGCCTTTGGTGGAATGGAAGTGAGGTCATCATCAACGAGCAAGACCAGATCATCTTGTTCAGGTATTTCAATGTGTGACAGTCGGTTTGCCTGTGCATTGACGGCATGCTCGAAACAATTTCGAACCAGCCGTGCATTGCCAAAGTGTTCTCCCTTTTCTTCATAATGAACGTAGAAATGGTGTAAGAGCTGAAGTTTTAGCTTTGGTGCAATGCGAAGGTCATTGCGTCGGCAAAGGAGGCTGAAAATCCTGCAAAGCTCAAGAGGATCATAATCAGGGAATTCAATGAAACGGGTGAAACGGCTGTGAAGCCCCGGATTCGAGTGGACGAAATCCTCCATTTCCTCCGGGTATCCTGCAACAATTACGATCAATCTGTCCCGTTCATCTTCCATTCGTTTCAGCAGGGTATCAATGGCCTCACGACCGAAATCCTGATCCTGCTTGGCGAGTGAGTAGGCTTCGTCGATAAACAGGATACCATCGAGTGCAGCATCCACCATGCGATTGGTTTTGATCGCGGTTTGTCCCACATACTCTGCGACGAGAGAAGAGCGATCGCATTCGACCAGATGTCCTTTTTTTAAGACACCCAAGGCCTTGTAGATCCTTGCCATGAGTCGGGCCACAGTGGTTTTCCCTGTCCCTGGGTTCCCAGTGTAAACGGCATGGTAACTGGTTGGGATTGCTCTCAGGCCTTTGGCCAGACGCATCTGCTGCATTTTTGCGAAGTTAGCTGTTTGTCTTACTTTTTCTTTGACCTCCTCAATGCCAATTAATTCGTCAAGTTCGCTAAGCACTTCTGCCAGATCCTCCACAGATCCTTTGTTCTGTTTGGATGCACGATCGTCATGCTCTGAGCAAACTGTGTCGATCTGCTTGAGCAAGTAGCTGATGAATCGATGTTCCTGCGATGAAAGTGAGCCATCAACATGTGAAAAGGAGTGACAAACTTCCTGCGTCAGGTGTGCCAGAAAAAGCAAAACAGGGGGCTGCAGTTCCAGTTTCTTCAAAATCCCTGCCATATCGATAAAGAATTTATCCAGGCCGATTTTGATGTTATCGGCAACGGCTTCATGCAGTTTTGAAAACCGTTCCTGAGAATCTTCGATGTATTCCGAGATGGCATCCTGCAATCGCATGCCTTTTTTCTTTCCCTGTCCTTTACTCAATGCCGAAAATCGGTCGCGATGAGGGGCGAAAAAATACCCCTGAAAGGACTGAATCATATCTTCCGGACGATTGTTATAGAGGCAAGCCGTCCAGAACTGAGCCGTCGCATCGGCCACCAATCCAAATTCTTCAGGTGGAAAAAACACTCCCCAGGCGCCTCCAACAATTTTGCGAAACAGATCCGAAAGGCCATGCAGGAGGTCGTCTGTTCCGCTGGGTGTTTTTTCATACGAAAGTTCCGGTGGAATCAGAACTTCCATGTATTCCCAAAGCAATCGAGAGGAAAAGAGAGTGCGCGCCAGTTGTTTTACTGAAATTTCCTCTGCATTGGTGACTAGAGCAATCTCCGGAATTTTTTGCTCAAGCTTTGCAAAGGTGCTGAGAAAGCGGTTTTCTATTTGCTTCAACCGATTGGATTGATCCTCGTTGATAATTTTATTATCAGTCATCCAATAGATGAGTTCATCCATAGACATCTGATTAAACGCGGTTAATTCGGCATGGTCGTACGGTTGGTTCCTGCGGGATTTAGGTGTGCCTGATATTGATATCAGTACGGAGCCTGGAACCAGAGTGTGGTTGGAAAAATCTTTAACCAAATTTTTCATGAAAAAGTGACATGAAAATACTAATTCAAAACGACCGTTGGGTGCCAGTTGAATATGATAAAAAGAAAGCGACGCAATGACTTGCGTCGCTTTCGTGGGTTTTAAAAAAGGTGGAGTCTGGCTGACTTCAAGCGTTTTCTGCTTCGCGGTATTCGCGATCTCTGACAATACCTGGTTGCGGGATTGGATACTTACCATCAGCAAGTTTGCTCAAGGGCGCATCCGACTCGAGTGTCAGTTTATCGACATCTGGCGCAAATTCATGATCACTGTTGTAGATTTGATCATAAGTAATTTCCTGACCAGTGTGAGCGGCCATGCGACCCATGGATGAAACCAGACTCGCAGTCGCACCCCGCTCGACCTCATTGTAAGGCTTGTCATTGCGGATAGCGTCCAGCAAATCATCCCATTCAAGTTGATATGGATTTTTTTCAGGCTGAGGGTAGCTCCAGATCATGTTGCGTCGGGATAGGTTCTGACCGTTGAACGTGCGGCAACGTCCCGGAGAATGTGACGAGGTGGAGACGATCCCCAGCCCCTTGGTTCCATGAGCGTAACTTGCGAAATTATCATGACACCCCAGCATGGTACGACCATTGAGTTGGAACTTCGATCCGTCTTCAAAGGTATACTCCACTGCATAGCTATCAAAGTTTTGGTCAATGGCATCCTCTGCACGGTAATGGCGTCCACCCAAGGCATGGGCCTTGATAGGCCAGGCGTTCTTCATCCAGCAACACTCGTCGACCTGGTGAATATAAAAGTCATTGTAGAGTCCCCCACTTGCCCAGAGAAAACTGTGAAAGCGTTGGATTTGATACATCAACTCACTGACATTCCCCGGGTTGGGTCCGGAAAATGCAGATCCAACGGGACCATGCATACGGTAAGCCCGCATATTGAGAATATCTCCAATTTCACCATTTTGAATGCGGTCAAAGAGTTCCTGACGCGCGCGACAGTGGCGTACCATGAGCCCGACACCCACCTTGATGTTTTTTTCCGACGCCTTTTTGGCCAGTTCAATCATGCGTCGTGTGGTTGGCCCATCCGCTGTCAGCGGTTTTTCCATGAAAACGTTAACGCCCTTTTCAATGGCATACTTGAAATGAACCCAGCGGAATGCAAGTGGGGTGGTGAAAATAGCAACATCCCCTTTGTTCAAGGAATCGATGGCGTGCTTGTAACCATCAAAGCCAATGAATTTGCGGTCGGGAGGTACTTCCACCTGATCCTTGAATTTTTTGTTCAAGGTGTTGAAACTTCCATCCAGGCGATATTGGAATACATCTGCCATCGCTACCATTTTGGTTGGGCCATTGGAGACCGAAAGGGCATTTGCTGCCGCCCCGGTGCCCCTTCCTCCACAACCAATGAGTGCCACCTGGACGGTTTCGCTTCCCTGAGCGTGCACATTGGGAAGAGCGACTCCAGCCAAGGCTCCCGCCGCAGTGACTTTGCCGGTATTCTTTATAAATTCGCGGCGCGATGACTCATTAGCGCCCGAAGGATTTGATGATGCTTTCATTGTTTTTATGTTTTTGACTCTGAAAATAATTCGCCTATGGGATCTGACGCAATTATCTGGCCAAACATTCATGCTTGGCAAGGGATTTGTTGCTGCCACATTTTCATTTGCCCATGAATCGAGGTCATTCTATGATCTTTCTCCATGATCCCCAAGATTCTGCTCAAGGAGTCCATTGTTGCACCTCCCGGATTCAACAGGTGGCGCGTACCCCCTGCTTCCATAGCCATTCATCTGTGTATCGGTTCAGTTTATGCATGGAGCATATTCAATCCCGCACTCATACGGGAGCTCGGTGTTGTAGGCGCCTCGGCCAGTGACTGGTCCCTGAGCTCGGTGGTTTGGATATTTTCAGTGGCAATCGTTTTTCTGGGACTGGCTGCCGCTGTGGCAGGCAAGTGGCTGGAACGTGTCGGGCCGAGATGTGTGGGGGTGACAGCGGCGATTCTTTGGGGTGGAGGTTTCCTGATTGGCAGTGCCGGAGTGGCATTTCATCAACTTTGGCTCATATATCTTGGATACGGTATGCTGGGGGGATGTGGCCTGGGGCTGGGTTATGTTTCCCCGGTAAGTACTTTGATCCGTTGGTTTCCCGACCGCAGAGGGCTTGCTACTGGCCTTGCTATCATGGGGTTTGGTGGAGGGGCGATGATTGGTGCACCCGTGAAAGAGGCCCTCCTGAAGACCTTTTTCAAGGCTCCGGATTATGTAGGGGCCACGGCCGATTTATCCATGAAAACAGAGCAAGGCAAACGTTTTGTTCAGATGGATGGTGATTGGAAAGAGGCAGTGGTGGCGACTCAGGCAGATATTGCAAAATTACCTGTTACCAATCTTCAGGAAGGCGTTTACCTTGTGGGCACCGGCAACACAGGTGCTGCTGGAACATTTCTGACTCTGGGCCTTGTCTATTTTGCGGTCATGATGATAGCGGCCTTCTCTTATCGCGTTCCTGAGGAAGGATGGCGCCCGCGTGGATGGTCTCCGCCTTCTGGCGATGATGCCAATAAGGGCATGATTACCAGTGGCAATGTGGATATGGATCAGGCGCTGAAAACTCCCCAGTTTTATTTCATGTGGGTTGTGTTGTGTTTCAATGTGACCGCAGGTATTGGTGTCATTGGAGTGGCCAAGACAATGATGAATGAAATTTTCGGCACCACTCTTCCCTCCGTTGTCAATGGGGCGTTTGCAGCTACTTATGTAACCATGATCTCGGTTTTCAATATGCTGGGAAGAATCATCTGGGCGAGCGCATCCGATTACATTGGGCGCAAGAATACTTATCACTGTTTCTTCGTTTTCGGGACATTGCTTTACTTGTCGATTCCCTGGACAGCTGGGCAGGTTAGCGCCGACCCCACGGTGACATGGCTGGTCATGTTCTATGCCGCCACGATGATTATCTTCACCATGTATGGAGGTGGATTTGCCACCATTCCGGCTTATCTTGCTGATATTTTTGGAATGCGGTTTGTAGGGGCCATTCATGGTCGTTTGCTTACAGCATGGAGCACCGCCGGGGTTCTAGGCCCTTTGGCAATCACTTATCTTCGTCAGGCATCTGTTGAAGATTCCATTCGTTCGCTCGCGACCAAAGTTGAGGATACGGCATTTGTTCAGGCTTTCGGGGCAGGGAAAGACCAGATCGAATCGCTCATGGCAGCCAATACGGTATCGGTTTCCAAACTCATGGAAATTGTACCTGAGGGAACCATTGACCCTACACCGGGGCTCTACAATACAACAATGTACGCCATGGCAGCCCTGCTTGTGATTGCCTTTTTTGCCAATCTGGCGATCAAGCCCGTTGCCAGCCACCATCAGATCAAAGAAGACTGATTCCCTTTTACCCCCCGAAAAATCCACTCGACGATATACAAATCCTGTGATTTGATTTCAGCAAATCTCCCATTGACCTATGAAGATGCAAAACCTTACGCGCTGTGCCTGTTTAGTCACCGCCCTGTTACTCGCAAGTTCAGGAGCACTCAATGCTCAGACATCCAAAACTGCCCGTCCAGGTGGTAAGATCCCTCGAAATCTGGAAGTTCAACTGGAAAAAGTTGCGGGTGGATTTACCGATCCTGTCAATGTTGTCAGCCCTCGGGATGGTTCCGGTCGATTGTTCGTTGTTGAGCGCCCCGGTATTGTCAAGATCGTCAAGGACGGTGAAGTCATGCGACGCCCTTTTCTGGATATCAAGGAAACCGTTGTCAGTTCTTTTCTTGAGCAAGGTCTATACGACATGGAATTCCATCCGGACTTCAAAAACAATGGCCTCTTCTACGTGCATTATTCGGACATGTGGTTCAATGGTGACTCTTTCATCGTTGAATACAAGGCTTCTTCGGATAACCCGGACCGCGCTGATCTGGATTCGGTGCGCGTTGTAATGCAGATAGAGCAACCCTACTCCAATCACAATGGCGGTGAATTGGTGTTTGGACCCGATGGCTACCTCTACATAGGCAGCGGTGACGGTGGTTGGGAAGGCGACGTTCTGGGAGCTGGACAAGACCTCAGCACCCTGCTGGCAAAAGTGCTGCGCATCGACGTGAATACACGAACAACGGAAAAAGGATATGGTATTCCCCAGGACAATCCGTTTGTCACCCCCTTGCAGCAAATGGTACTTTTTGGCGTATCCGAAGAACGGTTTGCAGAAATTCACCCTAACGCCCAACCTGAAATCTGGGCTTACGGTGTTCGCAATCCTGTCAAAATGCAATTCGACAACAAAACAGGAGATCTTTACATCGCTGACGTCGGGCAAAATCACTGGGAAGAAATTAATTTTCAGGCTGGAAGCAGCAAAGGTGGAGAGAATTATGGTTGGAAGTTCATGTGTGGAACCCATCCATTCCCAATTTCCGCAAAGAACGCGCCTCAAGTGGGAGAAATGCCCATTGGTGAATACTCGCACGTGACCGATGGTATTTGTGTGATTGGACTAGGTGTTTATCGTGGAAGCAAATACCCTTCAATGGATGGTGTTTATTTCGTTTCAGACTGGGGATCTGGTAAAATTTGGGCCATGGAGCGCGATAAGGATGGGCAATGGCAGATGCAGGAAATGCTTGATACTCAGGTGCGTCCCACTGGTGCAGGTGAAGACGAGGATGGGACCATCTACATGACATCCGCCACCTCCAACTACGGCGGACCTGTGGACCCTTATGACAATGAACCGGGGGCACTTTGGCGATTGGTTGAAAAATCCAAAGTCAAGGAAGGTGCTGAAACAGTGCCTTTGGACTAATCCCTCTAAGGTGATTTACAGTTAAGCATGTGAATGATACTGCATCCATGAATCAAATTTTGCGAAAGCTCGTTTCTCAAAGTCTATGCGGAGTATTGCTGTTTTGTCTGGCATTCATCACAACTCAAAGCGTCAACCTTTGTGCAGACGAAGCCGCCCACAGGGACCATCCGTTATCGGGGCGTAAAACTCCATCACCAGGACCTGATGATGTTGATAAGTTCATACGAGTTGACAGAATTGCAAAGACGGTATTCATTCCGCTGGCCGCGACCTTCAACGATGCTAATCACGGCATGAATTTCAATGGGCATTACAAGGGACGCGCCATTTACTCAGTTCCAAAAGGATGGAAAGTCACCATTCATTTCAAGAACATGAGCCCCGTTCCTCACAGTGCTGTGGTGGTAGAACAAGTCATGGCTCGAAAACTTCAAGTTGGAGAACCTTACTTTGACGGCGCTTCCACGACCGACCCCATGAAAGGATTAAAGAAGGACGAGAAATTCACGTTTGTGGTGGATGATATTGGGAAATTTGCAATTGCCTGCGGATTCCCCGCCCACTCGGCCAGTGGTCACTGGATTGCCTTGAATGTCACTAAAGAAGGCGGAGCTCCAAGCCTTAAATTACCTGTCAGCCCCCTGTAAAAGGGAGGTTTTACCCGGTTATTTGCACAGATTCAATGACCTGAGGGTCCCATGATGACTTTTTGGGTCCTTTGGGTCGCCTCCTTTTTTGGAGGGCTTGGTAGTTTGCTCAGTCTGTTTTCCTAACCGTGGTTCGATCTGCCAACCAGATAACATCTGGGTTATTCGGTGAGGCAACGTTCAAGGCCAGAGTATTGGCATTTTCTGGTGGTGGCATTGTGCGAGGATCTCTCCATTTTTTTGTCTCAGCATGGCCATCAGCAAAGGAGATGCCTGCTGCTCCGTTGTGGTAACTTGCGGGAAAGTCGATTATCCGCGCAGAGCCCGGGTTTGAGACCATCTGATTCGCGTAACCCCCGGCATTGATGCTATCCGGATGTTCATCCAGCAAAACATACAGGTTGGAGGGGCCAGGGTGACTGAAATCACTGGATTTGGTAAAGATTTTGTAGGTTTTCTGGTTTGCTTGAAATCCACTGCCGGGTGGTAACCATCCCCCCGGTCCTCCCATAGCCTGACTCATGCCCATGCTGCGTATTCTCGAATATCTCTTGCCGCCGATCCTCACGAAACTTTTATCGGCGGGACAGAGATAAATTTTTGCAGTGGGTAGATAGGGCGCGAATTTCGCGCGCTTGGGGTCAAGCAGGTCCTGGATGTTTGTATTGTCTCGATTAGAGGGATTGAAATCTAACCATCCTCCCACCCAGGCTCCTGCCTCGGTTCCGCTGTTGCCTGGTTTCGTCAGGTAATCACCGTTATCATCCGGATACATCAGGTGGGCAAGCTGGAGTTGTTTGAGATTGTTAAGGCACGAGATTCCCTGCGCCTTTGTTTTGGCTTTTGAAAGAGCTGGCAATAGCATGCCTGCGAGAATCGCTATGATGGCAATTACAACGAGTAATTCAATCAATGTGAACCCTGTCGTATGTTGTTTCTTAGCGTGCTTCATCCTTCATTAATGGATAGAAGCAGACTCATTGTCAATTTGGAATCCTTTTTTCAGAGCAGGAATTTTCTTCTGGTCGATTGGTATTCAATGCGTGGGATTACTGGCTCCATAGAATCAGAGCCTGCCAAAAATGGGGCATTTTGATTGATGGGATTCAAGATCAAATCAGAACGATGCGTCAGGCATTTTCCAATCTCCGCTATGCTCTGCCCGCTGGAATCTCTTTGTTTTTTCTGCAGTGATGTTCTTGAAAGAGGATGAAGCCCTGCATTTCCGGTCATAATCAGAGCATGCGATCCCACTTCATATCAATCGCAGTCATTGAAACCCTCTCAAACATAAAAAAAGGCCCTGCGCGCAGGGCCTTTTGGATTAAAATGAAAGTGTCTGGTGGACTAATTGGAAGCGGGGCTACCTTCGTCAGAGCTGTCAGTGTTCATTCGGACGGAAGCCATCTGTTGGTTGATCCATGCTGAAAACGTTTCGCCTTTGCGCGACTGCCTTAACTCTTCGAGGAAATCTGAAAGCTCTTCGTTCATCGTAGCTTCGTCAACGTCCGCATAGTCTTGCAGGTAAAGGACACCAGCACCATCACTCGTGTCGCTGACATCACTCAATGTTCCCGGACTCATCGCAAAAGCCAGGTTCTGAAGCCAGCTCACGGTCGCTCTGCGGTCCTGGAAGTCTTCCAGTGTCCGTGTTGTCAGAGAGAAGTTAGGGATCTTGATGGGTGTTTGCCCCAGTTCCTTGCAGGCATCTGTAAAAGATTTCCCACCGTCCATGGCAGCTTTCAGGCCCTCATGAATAGTGTTTGCCTGCGCTCTTGCCGCTATGAGTTGCTGCTCCCGCCTGAAATCTCCGATGACACGGGTTTTTACTTCGTCCAAAGTAGGAGGATGGTCTGGAATGATCTCCTCAAGTGCCATCACGAAAAATGCTTCAGACGCTTCCAATGGGCTTGCAATCGGCTCTTCCTCTGTGAGCTGGTATGCTGTTTGAGTGAAACTGAAGGGCACTCCCAAGCCGGGGGCAAGCTGGTTGCGTGAAAATTCAGTCGTCAGTTGCGATTGAAGGTTCATTTCAGTCGCCAGCTGCTCCAATGCTCCCGAAGAATAAGCTTCAAACTTCGCGAAACCGCTCATGAACTTTCTGGTGGCTTCCTCAGCAATTTCGAGCCCTTTAGTTGTGAGTTCTTCGTTTCGAATTTGTTCTTTGGCTTTGTCCTCCGCCAGGACTTCACCGTTTTCAGTGAAAGAATTGGTTCCTCGAGTCGTGTAAATTTAGTCGATCATGGCCTGCAGGTTCGTGCTCGCGTTGAGTTGAGTCTCGGCCTCTGCCAGATAGTTGGTTGCTGCGAATTTCACGTATCTGATTTTTCTTTTTTCCTCAACACGATAAACAGCCATATTGTTCGTGAAATACTCTTCCATTCCTACAAGATCCTGACCTGCGGACATGTGGTTCGTGCGCGAAAACAACAATGCCATGGTCGTTGCCTGCTGATTGCGCTCTTTATAAACCCGTTCAGCTTCTGAGGGTGTTACCATTTCACCGCTCATACTCACGAGCGATGTCAGCTGTCCTATGCCGACCTGATTTTCAGCATAACGATCTAAATCCGCCTCGGTGAGGCCACGTGGTTTGATGGCCTCCAAAAACCGGTCATAGTATTCCTGCTGGAAGGTGCCTGTGTCCTGGTCTGCATAAAAATTAACTTTCCAGTTGGCGACTGTTTTGTCACTCGTGACGATACCCATTTCCTTCACTTTGCGCAGCAAGAGCAGTCGCCTTGACGTCTCCTGGTCCCGGTCAAAGCCATATTGAGCGCCCATCTGGTCAGGCCAGCTCCCTGTCATTGAGAAGAACTGCAAAGCAACATCCTTGTAGGCATCGTAGTAATCCTGTTGCGTAACAGGTTGATCACCAATAGTTCCGATGGTGGCGTTAGAGCCGGTTTCTCCGCCTCCGCCTCCCCCGGTTCCGACGCTTGGTGTGAAAAAGACGACAAAGGACACAATCACAACCGCAATGATGACAATGAATAACCATTGCTGATGTTTTCGAATATGTGCAAACATGGCTTATTTAAATGAATCAATTGACCAGTTCAGGTTTCTGAAACGGTCTTTGTTTTGTAATGTCAAAGTGGCGCACAGTAACCATCCTGACGGTCACAGGTCAAATCCAAAAAATGAATCATTTCAGCCAATTGTAGTAAATCCGAAACATCTTTACAGTCATTCCAGTCTCAGCTATCGCTTTTCTATGAAGCGTAACCCCTTCTTTCAATGCTTTTTTCTGATTGTCACCGTCTTGCTGCAGACCGGTTGCTTGAATACGACTGTCGTCAACTTGACTCCCCCCAAGGTGCCCCGCAATGCTGCAGGCAGCTATCGATTTGAAGCCGGTTGGGAGACAAACCAAAGGAGCATCAAGGAGGATTCCATCGAAGCCTACGTTGTGTTGGGTGGAGTGCATCATCCGATGAAGAAAGTTCCCATCGCAGCTGATCGCTGGGAGGCTCTCATACCCTTGGATCAGGTAGCGGAAGGACACAGTTATCATTTCAAATTTGACTTTATTTACAACAGTCATCCGGAGCCTCAGGCAAACAGCCTGAGGACAGAACCTTTTTCGGTCAAAATTGTTGAGCCGAACGCTCGTTGACCTGAGCAAAATGGGTGCTCCTTGTCGACTTACCGGGAATCATCAACAGGGAAGGTCCCTCGTTGGGAATAACTTTAAGCATATCGCCTGAAGCCACTAATTCTATTGAGCCCTTCGCGCCGGTATCCCAGACAATAGTTCGAGAAGAAAACGCCTCAGGATGCAATTGCTCCATCCATCTGTCCTTTCGACCTTGTTCGATTCCCGTAACGATGATCAGCTTTGGTGACAATTGGTCCATCCAGTAGATGTTGGCTGGATCATTTTTTCTGGGGCGATTGACCACCAGCACGTCCGCCTTTAATGCTGGATGGGCATTGCCCAGTTCGATCAGCCCCTCACGGCTCAAATCTCCCACCAGGAGAATAGAGCTTTCTCCCAGCGTCAGTGATAGGACCAGGTTTGCATCATCCGCCGTCTGGAAATATCGTTCATTCATGGGATACAGGATTTTTAAGGGAGTTTGAGCCTCCGTTTTGATCCGATTGACTATCGCAATCCCCTTGTTTTTTGCAAATCTAACGATTTCCTTGAAGTAAGGTGATTTGAAATCGCCGGAAGACGTCACTAATTGTTCCGGGCAGAAACGTTGTATGCCGTCCTGCAAGCCGCCAATGTGATCCGCGTCGCCGTGTGAAATCCAAACTGATCTCAACGAATCCACACCCTGTGATTCCAGAAAAGGGATAGTTTTTCTTTCCATTGCGGGCGCTCTCCCTCCGTCAAGGAGGAGATCATTTTTCCATCCCGATTGATTGATCCAGATGGAATCTCCATGAGGAACGGGAATCAACGTGATCGATTGCTTCCTGAACGATGTGTGCAAATGAGAAGCAAAAAGGAAAGCAAGAATGGAGCATGAAATAAATACCGCTCTGGTTTTCCACCTGGCATTAACTGTCCCCAGAGCTATCAGTATCAGTGTCGCAAAATAAATCCAGAGGAATAGAGATGGTAACGGTGAGACAAAGAAATGCGACCCGTTCAAGTCCGCCATCCATTCGCTCAAATACTTCATGGACTTCATCCAGAACCAGCCACAGTGATTGAATAATTCCGTAATTCCCGGTGCCCAGATCGCACACAGAAAACTTCCCACCGCGCAACTGATGACGCAACCTGCTATCGGTATCAATAGCAGGTTGCCCAGGAGTCCGATGGGCGTAACCAGATGGAATTGTTGCCAAATGATGGGAAGCGAACCCACCCACGCTGCCAGAGAGACCGCAACGGGCAGTGCCAGTTTTTGTGTGACCCATTTCTGTATTTTCTGAAATACCGAGAGCTGATCTCTGATGATCCATGGATCGGGTTGTGTATATTCCTGCAGTTTTTGGCGCAAAGGGCCTGCAAAGGTGACAAGGCTCAACGCCACACCGAATGAAAGCTGGAAACCAGTTTGAAATAATTGTCCTGGTTGCCCGATCAAAATGATCCATGCTGCAGAGAAAAGAGAATTCAACATGGAGTTGGGGCGCCGAAACATCCATCCAAAAATCAAGATCGACATCATGATCCCGGCTCTTATTGCTGAGGTTTGCCAGCCACTCATGGCGATGTAACCCCACATGCAGAGGAAGGTTATGTTTCCACTCATCCAGACCGGCAGCTGGCATATTCGCAGACTGCCAAGTAGAAGTCCCGCTACCATTGCGACATGCAGTCCACTGATTGCGAAGAGGTGCATCGACCCTGACCATCTGAAGGGTTCCGCTATCTCATCATGGAGCCAGGTTTTCCATCCCAGAACCATGGCCCACTGCAGCCTGGTCGCATCATCTACCTCGGGCAGTCCTCGAGTCATCGTATGCATGGCCCAGGCCTGAAATGTATCTGTCCAGGGTCGATCAGGTTGTTGGCTGATTTTATGATTCAATGCCCATGACTCAGGCGATTCAGCCGTCAGAACCCGATAAATACCCTGATGCTGCAAGTAATTCCTGTAGCTGAAGAGGCCTGTTGCCATGGGGCCTGACGGGGCATTTAAGACACCTGTAACCTCAATTTTAAGGCCTTTGTAAAAGGATCGGGGGACAGCTCCTCTGGTTCGTAGCAAGACGACACCCCTAATCGGACGTCTTTGGGATTGGTGGGAAATCCAGGAGACTTCAAGACGGGCCTGACATGATTCTGACAAGACGCCCTTATTCTCGTATTTCCTGTAACGAGGCGTTTCAAGCAGTCGGCCCTCCAATGTCGCGTACAGACCCTCCCCGGTGTCCATGTTTCTTATATCATCTGGGTGAGGTGGTCGCGTTTGAATCGCGTGGATGGTGCTCCCGCCCACACAACTAAGGACGATCAGTAAATAGTCCCTGCCTTGTCTGAAACCCAGAAAGCCAAGCGCTGCGATTGCCCAGATTGACATCCAGCCCCATACAGGGATCGGGATCCTGGAATCGAGCATGATTCCTGCCGCAAAAGCGATCACGATTTTGAGCATTGGGTGAGCCATTTACTCGTCCTTTCGCACCATGCTGCGCCAGCGGATCCAAAGCATGGCTGTGGCAGCTCCTATAGAATCCAGTGTCACATCGAGCGGGCTTCCGACCCTGTGCGATGTCCATGTTTGATGCCATTCATCGGTAACGGCATAAGTGATACAAATTGCCAGAGAGTAAACCCCGTGTGTTCGTTTCCACTCTTTCAAAGGTTCTTCAGCATGGCGTTGAAAAGCTCGATACCAAAAAACGAATAACAGGGCATATTCGGTCAAATGTCCCGTTTTTCGTATAAAAAACTGGATGGTCGAAATGGTAGCCTCAGCCACTTCGGGCATGAAAAATCGCAGCAAGGGGCCAATGAACCGTGAAGTCTGTTGTCCTGAAAAGTGATCGGTTGAAAAAAGCGAGATGACCAACATCCAAATCAATGGAGGTAACCAAAACCGTGACCAATGACTGAATTGTGACGACATGGACTATCTGGGATATTTTTTTCAGATGAATCTACCAGCTTGGGGCATCAGAATGTGAATTTGTCATTCATGCAACTGCACTGCGGG
>JBDQII010000073.1:0-14439 GCA_040264395.1 Verrucomicrobiota bacterium | reverse complement strand
TCCGTCAGTGTATGGCAGTAAATCTCTCCTGGCGGCTTTGTCGGAATTTTACCGGATTGGCTCTCATGATAGCTGGCCAGCATTCCTTCATAGCCCTCATCAATATGAACCGTACCCGCAAAAGCTTCACTGGCTTCGCGACAGTTTGAGCGCAGTTTGGGAAGCCTTTCGAGCAGCATGTTCATCTTGAACGCTGTGCCTTCAATGTCTGATTCCTCTGGTTGCCACGGATCACCTGTCATTCTCGCGAGTTCTTGCGCCGAGGCGTTGCAGAGCGCAATGAGGGCGTCGATTGCATGAGGCTTTCCGTCCATCTCAAACTCCACGCAACATTGCGTTCGACCCACACCTAAACGAACGACCTCAGTCTGAGTCAAAAAGTCGACGCGACCAGTGGATTTGGCAACTCGAATCAACTCATTGACCAGAGCTCCCATGCCACCCACCGGAACTTGCCACTCTCCCGTCCCCTGTCCGATCACGTGATAAAGAAAAGATCGGTTTTGAAGAAGGCTTGGATCGTGAGGATAGGTAGAAACACCGATCCTCCCGTCAGTAAATACAAGGCCTCGGATCAAATTATCAGAAATCAGGGATTCCAAAACATTTCCAAGCGGTTCCTCTATCAAGGCCTCCCAGGCTCTGGTTCCATCTTTTCCCATTTGCTCCTGCATTTCTTTTCGAGTCACAAGAGGTTCAGTCAAACCGGGCCAGGCGACCGAGGCCAACTGCTGCTGCATCTCCTGGAGTTTAAGATACCCGCGGTAATCATTCTGATTTCCCGTAAGTTCAAGAAATGCCCGGCGGTTACCGATGGGGTCATCGTTACGAATCAGCAGTTCTCGAAATTTTCCATCCTGGATGGAAGGTGTCCATGAAGCCGTCTGGCGGGAACGTAGCGAAAGGTCCAGATGAAGGTCACTGATGATCTTCCGTGGAAAAAGGCTCATGAGATAGGAATAAACGGAAAGCTTCGCATCCACTCCATCAAATACCTGCCTCGACTGCGTGGCACCTCCCATTTCTGCATTGCGCTCAAGAACCAGCACTGATTTTCCCGCCAGGGCGAGGTAGCAGGCAGCCACCAGTCCATTGTGGCCACCGCCCAGAACGGCGATGTCATATTTAGTTTTGATCATGAATCCTTTCTCCCGTTCCGTTACTGCTGTATGAAGACAGTAGAGAGACATCTTTCCTGATAGCAAAGCCGAATGGAAAGACGATTCCCTGCTTCCAATATCGGCCATGCTACCAACGAAGTCGATGAACAAAACCACCATGAAAGACTTTCTCTAAAGAACATTGATACAGGCCTGGGATTCACGGTTCCCGTAACGGAGCCACTTTAGAAACTCAACAGGAAGCCTCGCGGGAAAGAAAATTCATACGCAACCGCATCGCAGAAGATTTTTCTGTAGGGATCTTGACAAGGGTGACCAAGGCAATTTTTTTAAGGGTAGAGAGCTGCTACTCAGTTGTGCGACCTCAGCGACCAGAGTTAAGTCGTGAGTTGCAAGGGTCCAATCGGCATCCATTATTGGAATTTGTTTCTACTTTAAGACGCTCTTATGCCACGACCGAGCGATTCAGGCTTGCATTGGACGGCCATCGGTCATGAGATCATATCTCATGAGAATACTTCATTCAGGTGCCCTCATATTCATCTCAGCATCACTAGCCTTGAGCGCTGCCGTACCAAACGGACTTTCCCGCAAGCGATCCAACGCGCCGGTCATTCTTTCTTCCTGGGACGACCTTCTTGAAGGCGTCCGCAACAACGGCGACTGGCAAGCAAGAAAAAAGTTGCTGCGCCAACGCTACCTCAAGCTCATTCGCGACGAGTTCAAACCGCCAAAACCGAAACTGGATCTGATGATCCACGAGGAAATCGTGGTCGACGACGTGTATACCCGAAAGCTCATCAGCTACAACGTCGAGGCGGGCGAACGCGCACACGCCTACCTCGGCGTACCGTTGAAGAGGGACGGCAAACTTCCGGCTATCGTCGCCTTGCATGGCACCTATCCCGAAGGCAAGTCCCGCGCTGCTGGCCTCGTGGACAATCCTGACAAGGCCTATCTTGATCATCTCTGCAGAAGGGAATATATCGTCATTGCGCCCGAGCATTTCGTTTCCGGGCATCGCATCCCACCCGAAGGCCCTTACGAAACCAAACGCTTCTACGAGAAACATCCGGAGTGGACGGCTGTCGGCAAATTTACCTACGAGCATTCCGTCGCGATCGATGTAGTAGAATCCCTGCAGGAAGTCGACGCAGCCAACATCGGCGCAATGGGACATTCACTTGGAGGTCACGGAACCTTCTTTCTCGCGGCCTATGACGATCGCATCAAGGCTTCTGCCAGCAACTGCGGCGGAACGTTCCTTCGACACAATCCTCTCGTTGAAGCGTGGAGCCGCGATCACTGGTATATCTACTTGAAACCGCTTCGTCCCGGCCTGCTTCGGGGAGAACTGCCGGATATTGATTTCCACGAAATCATGGCGCTCATCGCTCCGCGTGCGTTCCTTGATGTCTCGGGACTCAACGACGGACAAAAACTCACACAGCGCCAACGCGTTCTCATGAACCTGAAGCTCATGGATGTCTGGGAACTGGAAAAAGCGCCGCAGAACTTCGCTTTCTTCGCCCACGGCCGAGGTCATTCCATCAAGCACGAGTCACGCGAGCTGATCTACGCCTGGATGGATACACACCTCAAACCGGGCGAAGCGACGGAGACAAAACGCGTGGGGCATCAGTAACGGTTTCCCCCAGGATCGACCGATCGGCAGAACCGATGCGAACAATCATCCATCATCGTTAAGAGCCGATTCACCTCTGATTGAGTTAAAAACGAAGTTGTGCAACCTGATAGGAATCTGATAGTTAGTTATCACAAGATTACCATGAAACATCCTCTTGTATCGCGCCGTTCATTTCTCAAAGGCTCAGCACTGGCCACAAGCGCTGTGACCTTTCCATTCATCTCCACCAGAAACGTGCTTGGGGCCAATGAACGCCTGAACATTGCCGGCATTGGTTGTGGAGGCAAAGGCAAAGCCGACCTCACGTTCTGTGACTCACAAAATATTGTCGCACTTGTGGACATTGACCACCAACACGCAGCCGAGATGTTCGGTAAGTTTCCACAGGCCAGACGCTATAGGGACTACCGTGTGATGTTCGACGAGATGACGGACAAGATCGACGCCGTGACCATCTCGACGCCGGATCACATGCACTTCCACCCCGCCATGCGAGCCGTTCGGTCAAGGAAACATGTCTTTTGCCAGAAACCGCTGACGCACACCGTTTGGGAAGCGCGCACATTAACGCAGGCGGCGCAGGAAGCTGGCGTCGCCACCCAAATGGGTAATCAGGGCATTTCCGCCCCAGATATGAGGCGAGATGCGGAAGTGGTGAAAGCTGGGGTTCTTGGGGAAATTAAAGAGATGCATTGCTGGACGAACCGGCCTGGACGCTATTGGAGTCAAGGCCTCGGACGCCCAACAGGCACCCACACCGCTCCTGAACATGTCGATTGGGATCTGTGGATTGGCTGTGCTCCATGGCGTCCCTACAACCCTGCCTATCATCCATTCGCCTGGCGCGCTTATTGGGATTTCGGAACGGGAGCCATCGGGGACATGGGATGCCATCTCCTGAACCTGGCGGCCTTGACAATGGATATCCGTGATCCATCAAAGATCGTCGCTGACGGGGTCGGCCAAACGAAGGAAACCGGCCCCACCGAATCGCATATCGTATGGGATTTTCCAGAGCGCCCCGAGCAACCAGCTTTCAAGTTTCATTGGTATGATGGCGGACGAAAACCTTCTCAGGACCTATTCTCCGGTGTTGAATACGACACCAACGGGATCCTGATGGTCGGGACGGAGGACACGATGCTGACGCATTACAGCGGAGGTGGAGAACTGAAGAGCGGACGCAGGTATGAGGACATCAATGCTCCCAGAATCTTCGGAGAATGCGAGGACTGGCATCAGTGCCACTACGAAGATTGGTTCACCGCTTGCAGGGGAGGTTCTCCAGCTCTTTCAAATTTTGATAAAGCTGGCCCACTCACTGAAGTCGTTCTGCTCGGTCAAGTCGCTATGCGCGCAGGAACGGAAATTCAGTGGGACGCCGAGAAAATGAAAGTGACCAATAACAAGGACGCCAACCAATACGTTTCCACTAAATACCGAGAGGGATGGGAAATCTGAATCTTATCCATGAAAAACTGTTTCCCAAGTTCTGAAGCAGGATTCAATTCTCCATGGTTACGATGCATTCAATGGGCTCTCTCGGTTCAAATGGATCGAATTGAAGCGAAGCGCCGGAGGGATTCCAAACAACACATCGCACAACTAGTGCTTCTGCTATCAAGCCTGAAAGGTGACTCTTAATTACTGCATACCCTGCTCGACTTGATGAGGTTCGACATTGATCTAATGATGAATCGAATCTCTTCCGATCCTGATTGTGATGGTCACAGAGGCAATTCCTCTTCCAAAATCCACCGAACCAGATCTCATAAAAGAACAATTCCAACCACCTGATCTCCGCACTCACAATGATCCAATTGCAACAGTTCGAAATAAAGAAAGAATGGATACGGGGGCAAGGCATCATCACGAGTGAACGAAGGTAAGGTTTCTCTCTTCAGGCTACTCAAATTTCAGCTGATGCACTCTATTCGCCTTGCTTGGAAATAAAATCTAGTTTGGATTTTCGTGGCGAATCACATCCCATCCATCCTAGGCTAATTTGTATGAACCAATCCTTGTTGTTTTCCTTTATCAGAAACTTTTTAAAGCCATTCATTTGCGGAGCCTTGGCCTATTGTGGAGCTTTGCATTTGACGGCAGCAGATCTCCCAACTGAAAGATCGTTGTGGGACGATGCTCCGCGAGGCAGTGCCATTCAATTTGATAAAGAATCCGTTCGAAGTCACAAAGTCTCTGTTCATTCGCTGTCCGGTTCCAATCGGGTGTTCAGTCAGGTATTCGAATCAAGGTACACGATCCATCAGGCGCCGGAAACCATTGCCACTGGAGTTGGAATAGTGATCTGCCCCGGCGGAGGATATCGGGATGTCTGGCTGGATCGTGAAGGGCATGACCTCGCAATCTGGCTTCAGAAACAGGGAATTACTTCCCTGGTTTTAAAATACCGAACGAACTATGGGGCGAAACAATCCAAACCGAAGTATCCCTGGACTCAGTATTTAACGGCAGTCGTGGCAGATGCTCGACAGGGCATCCAGATCCTTAGAAACGACGCGACTTCTCTGAATCTGGATCCGAAGAAAATCGGCATCGGAGGTTTTTCAGCCGGAGGACATTTGGCATTGAGTGTTGCACTTGGGCTGTATGCGGATTCCGAATCCAATACGGCATTGTCCGCGCCAAACTTCGCCGGTCTGTTTTATCCATGGCTACGAGATGATTTAACATCCGAAGGGGTGGTAGAAAAACATGATCATCTTCCTCCGATGTTTTTTATGAATGCGTTGAATGACCGATTGACTCCGGCGAATCGATGCATCGAGTTTTTTACCCGGATACATTCCAAAGGCGCCCCTTCCGAACTACACATCTATTCCAAAGGAGGCCACGGATTCGATATGGGCGAGGGCAAGGGAGCTTCCGTTCCATTGTGGAAAAAAAGTTTCGTAGCCTGGTTGACCGATACGGGATTCATTGAGAGAAAAGCGGAGGATTAATATCTATTCTTTTCATCACTACAGTTGGTTCGGCCCCGTAAAGCAACTCGTCTGGATCCAGGTCGCTCGTAGAAGCGAAAGATGAATTTGAGCTTTTCAAACTGTCAGCAGATTGCAGATTTGGATGGTTCATGAAATTGGATCAAATTGAACTGAAATAAGCGTAAAAAAAGATCGATTCTGTGAATTATATTCTGAAAGTGCGGCCTTTGCTTATGGTTTGTTTTTATTGTTTGATGTGGTCAGTATTTCGATATGGACATGTCTCTTACACTGCTTTGGTCCAGACTTCACCACCATTTTGTCAGCCATTTGATCCGCGCACTTGGTTTTTAAAAAGGATTGGCCGCAACTGAAGTTATCGCGTGTTTTGCAATTGACGGTGCTTCGAACTCATCAATGCCCGTAATAGAGTCTAGAACAAACTGGCTGTGTAATCGAAGATCCGATCGTGCAAGACCATGACTAATCTTTGAGGAATATTTGACGTGCGTGGTTGACGGTTTTCATCACGATCGGATGATTGAGTCTTCTTTCGATTGTGATGGCATAAAAGGACTCCTTGATTTCATCTGTTTGGCCTATCAGTTGAACGCCGTATTCTCGACAAACTTCCCTGGCAATCACCGAAGGCGCAGCGAAAACGCCAGCTCCTTCCCGGCCGAAGACCTTTAGAAGAGCACTATCATGAAACTCTGCGACAATGTGAGGGGTTAATTTATGCGTGTTGAACCATTGGTCCAAGGACCGTCGCATGACTGTGTGTTCGGAAGGAGCAAGCAATGCCATTCTTTCCAAACAGGCTGGAAAGCTGCCACGAAGCTGCTTCGTAAGAGATTCTGATGCGAAAAATGATATCCCACAATCACCAAGAAAATGATTGAAAGCCTTGACCTTGATCGAAGAAGTGATGGGCGCATCGGTCAAAACCAAATCCAAGTGTTGGATGGATAATTCAGCCAACAATCTTTCCGTCATGCCCTCTTCACAATTCAAGCGGATGGGTGGCTTGGAACTTAACAGCGGCTCAAGAATGCGATGGCTGACAAGTTTTGGCAGGACATCAGAAATCCCGACCCTCAATTTTTTAGGTCTTGTTGAGCTGACTCCCTTGATACATTCAAGGAATTCATTACCAAGGTGAAAAATATCATCTGCATACTCATAAGCCAATTGGCCTGCTTCTGTGAGTTGCAGGCCTGAGCTTTTCCGCATAAACAGAGATTCCCCCAGAGAATCTTCCAGAGCTTTTATCTGCTTGGAAAGTGTGGGCTGAGTCAAGTTGAGCGTCTGACTAGCCCGGCTTATGGTTCCCTCTTTGGCAACTACCCAGAAATATCGCAAGTGATGATAATTTAACCAACGCATGCGACCATTATAGATAATATCTATACCTAGACCACTGTAATTTCAAATAGTATATAACTAAGTTCCGTGTTAGGGTAAGTATTATGAGCCTAGACCTCTACCATTCACTCATTGAAGGACATCAAAAATACAAGCAGTCGGAGTTTCCCAAGAACAAGTCACTTCATGAACGATTAGCTAAGGGACAGAAGCCAAAAGCAACCCTGCTTACATGCTCGGATTCAAGGATTGATCCATGTCTGCTCACGAGCGCTGAGCCGGGGGATTTATTTGTCATCCGCAATGCGGGCAACATGGTGCCTACTGGTAATGTGGCGGGATGCTCCGAGTTGGCTACTCTGGAATTTGCGGTTTGCGCACTTAAAACACCACATTTGATTGTATGTGGCCACAGCGAATGTGGTGCGATGAAAGCATGTCTGTCGCCAGAGACAGTCCAGAGTTTTGACCATTTGCCCGGATGGATTGAAAACGGCATGAAAGGTTTGAATGATCATATTGGAGGTGCGAGTAACTTGGATAAGGCGATCGAGATGAACGTGCTTCATCAGATTAAAGTCCTTCGCAAGCTAGAGTTCATTCAATCTCGGGAAGATTCAGGAGAACTTAGTCTTCACGGTTGGGTCTATGACATTGAAAGCGGATCCATAAATGAGCTGGAGATTGATTGAAAAAGTGAAGATTGGAGCGAGCTATAAACGTTCTCGGAACGCGTCAAACTAACTTACATATCACTTCACGATGGCGCTAGAAGGACATGCGTCAAGAGTGGAAGGGAGTTGTGCTAGGATAGTTCGTGGCGGGACTTATTGCGGCGATGGTCGCCATACCGCTGGCTTTGAGACTCGCAGTTGCCTCCAGTTGGCGTTTCCTTTGACCGCATCGTCGAATGAGTATTTACCGGTCTACCGAGCTCCCTGACCGGGTGTGTCAAATATCAGGCCTTCTGACCAACGGCTGCTTGGATTCCGATTATCTTTGGGTATCATCATCACTTTTGACGGCGATGGCGCTCGGGTGACGGTTATGGTGTGCTTGTGCTGTATTCTTTTTCTGTCGAACTCATACTGCTCTGTCTGGGTGTACTCAGTGCTGCTACGTTTGCAGCGTGCCTACCAAAATCAGTTGTCGTTGGCTTTACAATCGGTATTAAACTGACAATCGCCCTGACTCAGATTGACGAGGTGCCAGGAATCAGCGCCAAATTGCCTTATCCGCTACTCGACAAGATTCCGGTCATTGCTCAGAACACAGTGGAATTCAAAATCTTCGCAGTAATGCTGTGGGCTGAAACCTTTTTGAGCACACAGTATGTGCTTCGCATAAGTTTCTACATTCCGGGTATATTTATTTCTATTGGGTTGGATTATGTGACCAGAGAAACCATTTTGAAATCATCAGGATTGACAGCAGTCAAAGTCAAATATCTTTATTGCAAGGCCGAGCGTTTCATCTATCCGTCGACCCGTCGGTTGGATCTATAATCTCGAACGCCCTATCCATGATCAGGTCGGCCTGATCAAATTTCTTTTGCTGAATCAACGTTCCGATCTGCTGCATTATTTGCTGTAGTTCTTGCATTTTTCGCTGCATGACCTGAGCCCCTTGTTGCAAGCGGCGAATTCGAGCTGCAATTTGGGGAGGCATTCCTGGAGACTCCTGACCGGGCCGATCCACTGCTTTGGGCCTTTGACCAGGATTCTGCAGTTGCTGCCTTGCGACAGCATAACGTTTACGCATGAATGTCTTCATGGAATCAACAATCTCACCGTAGTTTTTGTCGCCTGGAACTGTCGCTCGCTGATGAGGAAATGGATCGATCTGCAGATCAGCCTTTAATAGGTCGTATTTCTTGTCAATGAGGTGGCAGAGGCGATTGGGCTCAAAGTGCTTTTCGAGAATTTCGGCAGCAATGACTCGATAACGAGCAAGTAAGGTTTGATCTGCAACAATGCGATCCAGGAGTGGATTGGTGCGTCCCAAAGGCACGGGCCATGCGGCATTCCAGTCATCAATGACGTAGACATGACCGAATGCAATTTCGCAGAAACCAACATCAAGGTCCCACGGCAGATAATGCCAGCGATTCTGTTTCGTATCGTGAAAGAGATAGAAGTTGTGCGGCCCCCACCCTGTCAACTGATCGAATGCACCGCACAAAAGCATCACCGATGTGATGCGAAAGAAGGTGTCCACCTCAATGTTGGACTCCAGCATTGAAAGGAAGTCCGTGTCGGGTGTTTCATTGATTTGCCTGATAAACCCTACAAGATGTTCTCGGTTTTTTGCGGCATTATTTTTCGCCTCAAAAGCTTTTTCGTATTGTTTGGGGTCTTCACCGATAAACCGCAGATCTCCACCGTTTCCTCCCTCATCATTTTTCCAAAGGCCACCTTCGGATTCAGGGAAATGCTGGTCCAGGAATGATTGATCAATCCTTTCTAGATTGACGTAGACGCCTTGGTATTCCGAATTCACATAAAGCTTTGCATAGTTACAGCGGTGAGTCTTGATACCTTCCGCTTGCAGGATTTCGGTGATGATGGGTTCACTGAATAGACTGCCAAATTGCACACCGTTATCAAATGAAACACGACGTAACCCGATGAATCTTTTGTGATCGTCGTATTTATCGAATCGGATCAAGTAGCTGCGTTTATGCGTTTGACGAGGATCTGAGGAACTGTTGCCTTTGAAGCGAACGGTCACTTTTTCCAATTTGATATCGCGCCATTGAAAGGACGCTGGCACGTAAACGCACTCAGGTAGTGCTTCCAGCATTCGACTCCTGTCTGCAGGAGAGATCTTCAGGTGCACCGTTTGAACAACATCTTTTTGATAAAACTCACGCTGCCCTTGAACTGCGTCGCTTTCAAATATTTGAGGGACTGCGCGCAGTGTGTCCCCTGTGCTGATGACAAAAAGACAACCTAGGATGAGAATGTGTTTTAGTTTCATGGTCGCTCCAAAGAGGCGGACAGCATGAATGTGTTAGGGCAATTCTTCAATACCGGAAATCCTTTCATCGTTGCAGGGTCTGACTCAAAAGATTCAATGTTTCGATGTGAGCAATTGGTTTTTGAGGTAAGCCGTTCCATGAATGTTGGATAGTTTGCCTTTGAGTATATTACAACTGAAGCAATGCAGGGTAGGAATGCGGTTATCGCCATCCAGTCGTGATCAGCAATAACAAAGCATCCCTGTATATAACATGCAAAATTAAAAGGCTTGAGTCAGTCACATTTGACGAAGCTTTGAAAAACACAAAGATTAATTCTTTAATGAAATCTCGATACGGATTTTGTTGTTTTTCAAAATCTTTATTGATGGAGATATTCGATTCTCCTCTCCGTGCAGAAAAACGATATTACTTGAATGGATTATTCCCTGAGTTGGTAGAAACGTTTTTGTTGGTCAGTATTCAACGTAATACTGCCATCTATCACTCCCCCTATCTCGGTCCATTGGGCTCCATTCAGTGAGTCTGCAGCAAAAAGTCGCAATCCAGTGGAAGCATCCCAGCTTATGGTAATGCTCTGGTCCTGACGCGTCAGTGTCATCTTGGCAGGTGTTGATTCCCCTCCCAAGTCAATCACAACATCATCTTTACCCGTATCAAGGTCGAAAGGGTTACCCGCATATGAGGATAATGGCTCATCAGGGTCCAGCGCACATACACGATCTCCATGCCACATGGCTTCAGCTTCTCGGAATCGATCACGAGCGACTTACCTATCGGTTCCAAGGCCGTGACTATCGACTGACGGATGTGCATGGAAAGCCCCTATCAAAACTTCTTGCCTAACCTGAACCTGTTCCGTCAAGAGGGTTTACTTTGAGCATACCTGCACAACCGAAGGTCCTGAGTTTATCCACAAGGCGAGTTCCATTGGGCTATTCTCTGCTCCAGACTGAAACTCAGAAAGATCAGACATGCATTTCCAATAATCTTTTATGACTCCATTTTCCATCATGGTTCCAGCCACTTGATCTGACTTGCAATCCCAGGCCAGCCTGGATCATACAAAAGATTTGAACCGAAAGAGGGACCGACATATTCCAACACATGGCACTTATCCATGCGGGCCGGAGCAATTAGTTTTGATCCAGTTCTGGACTGGGGGTTTTGCATTCGACAACAACATCATACGTTGATATTAATCGAAGATTATGTTCGTTGAATTTCGATGGTTTAGGAAAGATGGATTTACCCTCATCGAGTTGCTGGTTGTCATCGCTATCATTGCGATTCTGGCTGGAATGCTGTTGCCCGCTTTGAGCAAAGCGAAGACCAAGGCACAAGGTATTTCCTGCATGAACAACCTCAAGCAACTCCAACTCGCCTGGTTGATGTACCCAGATGACCATGAGGACTACTTACCCCCCAACCCCGAGGGACGCGCACAAAATGTCGAGGGCCGCGGATGGGTAAGTGGCCTGCTGAATTTCAGCGGAAGCAACACAGACAACACGAATACACTTTTTTTGACGGACCCTCAGTTTGCCAAACTGGCTCCTTACCATAATTCGGCCGAGGTTTATAAGTGTCCGGCTGATAAGAGCTCGGTCCGCATCGGAGGCAAATTACACCCTAGAGTACGCAGCCTTGCCATGAATCAGGGGGTCGGATGGAATGCGACTGCAAGCTGGATCAAACGGGGAGGCTCCGATTGGCGCATCATGCACAAGCTATCCGATGTCCGCCGCACAACCATGATCTCAGTGCTGCTTGATGAGCATCCAGACAGCATCAATGGGGCAGGTTTTGCCGTTCAACCCACCGACAACCTTGCACAGACGCGTATCATTGATTTTCCAGCAAGTTATCACAACGGAGCGGCTGGCTTTTCTTTTGTGGACGGACATGCGGAAGTACACAAGTGGCTCGATGCCCGCACGATGCCTCCCATTCAATACACCGGTCAGATGGGGTTGAATGTGGCCAGCCCCAATAATCCGGATGCCTGGTGGATGATCCAGCGAACGACAGACAAAGATTGACTTTCTTATCCCTGCCGGCTTTGAAACTTCCTGAGCTTCATTGATCAAGATAACGAAACCGGAGACGCCAAACCAAACGCTGATCAGCAACAAATGCATGCAAGATCTGAATTAACATGAAAAAACAGTTTGATGTCATTGTCGCCGGGATGGGGATCGTTGGCATGGCGCATGCATATACCGCAGCCAAAAAAGGCATGCGCGTTTTGGTGGTGGATACGGATCATCAGGCTTCGGGAGCCAGTGTGAGGAATTTCGGATTTATCACTGTGACAGGGCAGGAAGAGGGCAAGCCCTGGCAATATGCCAGACGCTCGGTGGATATCTGGCGCTCGGTGGCTCGCCAAGCTTCCATCCAGATCGATCAGACCGGAGCGTGCTTTGTGGCAAAGTGCAAGGAATCCTCTGATCTTCTGGAAGCCTATGCTCGATCAAAATCAGGAGAGGATTGCCGCATCCTTGATAAAAACGAGCTTCAGGACATGTGCGGTGGAAATTTTTCCAAAGAGATCGACAAGGCCCTCTTCAGTCCTCATGAACTACGTGTGAATCCCCGCGAAGCCATACCCAAAATGCGACAGTGGCTCACCCATCACCTTGGGGTTGCGTTTCAAACCAACACCCATGTCAACCGAATAGGAAAGAGACGGGTGGAGACAGCCCAAGGCACCCTCCATGCGGAGCGTATTTATTTATGCATGGGGGATCGTCTGGGGGAGCTTTGCCCGGAAATCTGGCAGAAGCGCAAATTGCAAATCTGTTCTCTGCAGATGTTGAAGCTCAGCCCTCCGGGGATAAGATTACCCTTCCCTGTCCTCTCGGATTTAAGCTTGATTCGCTATCCGGGTTTTGCGGGCATGCAGGAATCACGGGCATTGAGTGATACCTTGGAAAGGAAGTTTGCCGTTCATTTGAAACATGGAATTCATTTGATTGTTGTTCAGGATCAGGATGGTAGTCTGATCATTGGTGACAGCCATGTTTACGGCGATCAAGCATTGCCGTTTCAGAACGAAGAGGTCGACAAACTACTGCTTTCGACATTTCGTGCATTACTGCCTGGAGTTGAAACCGAAGTCTGTGAGCGATGGATGGGCTCGTATGTTTGCGCCAAGGATGGCATTGCCTTTTCCGAAGAAATTAACGAAGGAGTGTATGCCATCGAAATAACTACCGGAGCAGGCATGTCTCTGGCCTTCGGACTCGCCGAAGAGGTGTTGAATCATTCCATCTAGCGGCATTCAAATGGAACGAATTGATGACACTGAGCCGATTGCGCAATTCTATTGCACCAGTATTTGATCCATGTTCTTCGGTGCAATAGAAATGCTTCAAACGATTCGAGTATAAAAAGCTTACCGAACGCTGCCCCCACTCCTGTTCCCTATTTCGACCAGGTCTGACCGATCAAAAGCAAGGCGCACTGAAAAACCCTGCAGGTTTTCGCCTTCTTCACACATTTTTATCGACCCCGTTACCGGCAGACGCTATGTCATACACCACAATGAACATCGCACCTTTCACACATCGCGAGGACTCAACCGTGCTCATCACCGGAGTTGGACTCATGGGGCAGCATATGGCCAGGACCGCAATCAAGTGGTTGAAGCCCAAACACCTTGTATTAGTCGATCATGCCACTGAAATCATGGTTGGAACCGAAAAAACGCTACTGAAGGATTTCGCATCATATCTTCAGAACCTTTCAGAGGGCAACACACAGGTCATGGCCGAAAGTTTGAATATTGCCGACGAACCCGAGGTTGCAGATCTTTTCAGACGTCATCGCAACATCGATTACCTGCAACACACGGCAGGCATTTCTCCATGCCCCCTGACTCCTCCTGAGGAATTGGACAAGGACACTGTCATGAAATCCTGCGAGGTGAATCTCTGGGGTGCCCACAACCTCCTCAAACAGGCAGTGAATGCAAAAGCGTTTACCTCCGGAGCTCGGGGCGTGCTTATATTGTCCACATCCGGGACGGTGGGCTCCGAGGGGCGCGCCAGCTCTGCATATGAAGAATCCAAAGGAGGACTCATGAATTTACTGACCCTGCAATCACGCCATTTCCTGGAGAAACACGCTCTCATCCTCAACGGATTGGCACCTTCACCTTTAAGAGGCCCCATGGCTGCACAGAACCCAGTTTCAGCTGCACGCTTACAAGCCGTTGAGGATGCCATGCCTATAGGAAGCCTGACGGCACCAGAGCACATAACGGCAGCCACATCCTATTTCTGGGCAGAACAGTGCTGGGCTGTGGGAGAAGTGTTGACGATTGATGGTGGGTATACCAAACACCGACCGATTTACGGTGCATTGAGCTAGGCTCAG
>JBDQII010000072.1:0-15149 GCA_040264395.1 Verrucomicrobiota bacterium | reverse complement strand
GCATGGATACTGGAGGGTTCATCAAGAACTGAATTCAATGAATCCAAATCCCATTGGTGTCGATTGATGGAGCGATTGTGTCCGGTGATTTTAACTTTTTCATGATCATTAGGCGTACCAAAAAGGCTATGTATATAGATTCCCGGAATGCCTTCAATGGCGAGCAAGATGGTATGCGCAGAAATAAACCTCTCAAAATGCCATTCGTCCACACCGGTCTTGAAAGTCATTCGCAAGGCGTCGAACAAGCCTATATTGATTTCGTAAGGTGATGGGATTCCGGTTTCTGACGCACGCCAGGAAACACTTCCCCCCATCTGTTCCATGGTTTCGACCAAGGTGCGCATTTCCTGTTCTTCCAGCAATCCCTCAGCTGGGCGGAGGCCGATGCCGTCGTGCGATGCGATAAAATTAAAGTAAGCCGTTCCTTCCTGTGCTGGAGGCATACTCATCATCCAAGCTTTAAGATGCCGGCAGTGGCCCGCCAGCAGGGCATGCAATAAAAGTGGAGGCAACGAAAAGTTGTAAATGATATGAGCTTCGTTTCCGTTGCCGAAATAGCTTAAGTTTTCATGATTCGGGACATTCGTTTCAGTCAACAGCAATACCTTTTCTTCGTAAGTATCCACCAGACTGCGAAGAACCCTCACCACTTCGTGGGTTTGAGGAAGACTCACGCAACTTGTATGCAGGTCTTTCCATAAGTATGCAATGGCATCAAGACGAATCACGCGAATCCCCGCTGACAGGTAATGGGCCAAAACCCTGACCATGTCTATCAGTACCTTTGGGTTTGCATAGTTCAAATCAATTTGGTCGTGACTGAAAGTGCACCAAACATATTTGATACCTGCTTCCGTTTGAACGGGCCTGAGCAAAGGTGATGTTCTTGGTCGTGTGACCTTGCTCAAATCCTGATCAGATGTTACCTCGATGAAATGGTCCTTGTAACCGGGTTCACTCCTGCAATAAGCCTGGAACCATGAGTGGTCCGCAGAGCAATGATTGATTACCAAATCGGCCATGAGGCGAAAAGTGTCTGCTATTTTGGAAACATCACCCCAATTTCCCAAATCGCTACGAACAGAGGTGAAATCTGAAATGGAGAATCCGTCATCGGACGAATAAGGAAAGAATGGGAGAATGTGAACGCCAGAAAAATAAGTCTGCAATCGGGACTTCAAAAAATCGTACAAAGTCTCAATAGGGGATACATCAGGCGCTTTGATCGAATCTCCATAGGTAATCACAAAACAATCTTGTTGATCCCATGATTGACTGTCTTCGGGGAGGGAGTGCCTGGGATTAGGATTCTGGAATGCATTGATTAAGGCCTGAGCAAGTTTTTCGCAGTTCTCTTCAGGGTATATAAATTCCAGCTTCTGAATCAATCCACTGATGCATTCGTTTCCGGCCTCCGTGTCTTCCTTCGATCCATTCATGAGCTTTGCGACATCAACTATGCAACTTGCAATTGGGTAAGCTTTTTTTGATCAGAGGGATTTCCAAATGATTTCATATCCTGATGCACAGCTTCAGCTAGTTCATGGTTGATGTTTGGCATTGCACTCAGCACTCGATTCCAGGAAGGGATGAATGGAGCATCCATCGAATTATCGAGGAAATATTGCCCTGCTTTCATCAAGTTCTCGGCAAAGAGTTCAACCGTTGCCTCTTCCTTGTGTGTGTCCAGTTCAAGTCCATTGATTTTTGCGTCCTTGGCAAAGGCCTCCACAAAGTCAAGTGCCGTACGGTAGTAAGTGGCCTTGATCGTACGGAAAAGTTCCGTCGAAAATACAACGCCGTTTGTGGCTAGTTTTCGGTAGAGTGCCTTGCAAATGTCCACAGACATTTTTGAAAGCCCTTTATTGACATCCTCTGCTGATAAATCTTGATGTTTGTGATCGTAAACATCGGTTAGCTCCACTTGACAAATGCGATTCACTGAATAGTTACGCTTCATCTCAGAAAGTATACCTACCTCAAGTCCCCAATCATTAGGAATACGCATATCGCGTATGGCGTCTGCCCTCAGTGAAAATTCACCTGCAAGGGGATATCTAAAGCTGTCCAGGTAGACCAAATGATCATGGTTGCCCACGACTTTCATCAATGCCTTGATCAGTGGGGTCACCAGAAGTCGAGCCACTCTGCCGTTCATTTTGCCATCGGCATAGCGAGCATAATATCCTTTGCAGAATCTGAAATTAAAGGATGGATGTGCGACTGGGTAGAGAAGTCGAGCGAGCATGGAGCGATCATAAGTAGTGATATCGCAGTCATGCAAAGCGATGGATGATTGATCATTGGACGCAGTCAAATATCCCATGCAATACCAGACATTGCAGCCTTTCCCCAGCTCGGGAGGAGCCAGAGAATCTTTCCTCAGTTTTGAGTCGATCTCTCGTAGTCGTGGACCATCATTCCACAAGACGGCATGGTTCTGAGGGAGAACGGAAAAGTATTTTAGAGCCTGTCGATAATCCGATTCACTTGCCCGGTCCAAACCGATCACTATCTGGGATAAGTAGGGAACCTTTGCCAGTTCTGCTAAAATATTTTTCAGAGCTTCTCTTTTCAATTCGGAATAGAGACATGGAAGAACTAAAGTCATTGGATGTTCCTTGGAGAATCCGATTAATTCTTTCTCTAAGTCATCCAGACTGCGATTCCTCAGGTGGTGTAATGTTGTGATCGTTCCGTTTTGGTAAAAGTCTGTCATTTTTATTTATTGAGAATATTTTTTAGTAAGTTCCAGGTTTCAGTAAGTTGCAGGGGATAGATGTGCCTGTAACTTTTTGATGTGACTGAGGACGGATTCGTTCCAACCCTTCACTCCGGTATTTGTACTAGTAATGATTGTCTTTTGATTTGATTTTAAAGGGGGATTTGCATGAGACCGAATGCATATTGCGATGTCCGCGGCCTCAAGCATTGGAAGGTCATTCATGCTGTCACCAAGCGCAATGATTTTTACGTGACTACTCATGCTGGTTTTGAAGAAACTGCGCATCCAGTCAAGGCTAGTGCCTTTGTTGTGCTTGCCTGAGACCGTGTGAAAGCGGCCACCTTTGACTATCTGCAACCCTACTTTCTCCAATTTGGAGCTCAGCCAATCTAGATTTGTTGAAGAATCCTGCCACAGCAATGGCTCGGAGAATTCTCTGTCCAGAGCAGCGTATAATGATGATTTGGGCAATCCCGTATGAATCTCCAATTCCCCTAATGTCATTTCATCGAAAGAAGTGAATTTTAGATCCCATGCATGTTTGAGATGCTTCAAAGTTTTCACTATATCGGTCCGCCGAGCACCCACGGGAATCCATTCCTTTCTATGAAGTAATTCGTTTTCGACAGCCCAGTATTTACCTTCGGAGTTTTTTTTCGGAATAAAAACACCTCCGCCATTCTCGACGATGAGGGGGCTTCTTATCCCGATTTCCGAGGCAACGTCTAATGTTTCCCTAAGAGTTTTGCTGGTGTTTAAGATAAGTGGCAGGTCCAATTGTCTCAATAGATCAAGCGACGACTTTGCTTCCTCCGAGGAATAGGTGTAGTGGTCGAGCAGCGACCCATCCAGATCAGACACTACAATCCACCTTGCACTCTCAAAGTTTTCAGGTGCTGCATCCACTCGCTGCTCTGCATTTAATCTCATGATCACATTACCGATTGTCCCGGTCCAAGCATGAGAGATGCCATTTAAAATAATGGCTTATGAAAGATGGTTGGTGATATTTTTAACTTGCTTTATACAAGTGTGATAGCCTGCTTGGGGATGCCTGAGATCGTTGACGTTCATGTTTTGCAATTTATTGGATAAGATACGTCCAACTGCAATGTGAACAAATAAAGTCAAAGTGATTAAAAACCACCAGTCAGTCTACGGGGGGAGGCTCACGCAACAACATTTCCCCACACTTTGGGGCGGTTTCAGATTTTAATAAAATCGATATCTTTAAATGAACCGTCGATCGGTAAAGGTTGAACCTGAGTCAGTGTAATATCGTCTGGTAGATCATTTCCAAATTTGACTGTGTGTTTGCTGTTGGAAAAGACTTTTGGTCTGATGCTTCCTTTGTGTGATCGAGTTGTGTAAATAATTTCACCTGTATTTTCTTCGATAATCTGGACGACACGATCCTTGCCATCACGAAAGCGATACTCGGGTAAATACGCGACTGCTTTTCGGCCATCATTGGCCTCTTGTTGTATGGTCACCGGCCAACCTGGAAATTGGGCTTTCTCCCCATCGCGCACCTCGCTGAATCTGGGCCAGCATTCAAAAACTACTTCACGTGTCTTCTTTTTGAAGCGCGCAATGCCGAATCCATCGGCACGCTTTTTCTCGTCTTTGATATTCTCTGGATTTGCATAAGCTACCATAGATATCTTGTTGCCCAACCCGTCTTTGAAATCTCCGGTCCAGGGCAGAGGACTCTCAGGAATAGGGTTGGGGCCCGGTTTTTCATCTTCAGGATGCCACCAACGTCCGTATATGGTGTTGACCAATGCGGGGCCGGTAAACCCAAAGGGACCATCTCCATGCTGGTCGATACCGTGCTTTACAACGACTGCAAGGTGCTGATCTCCGCACAAATGCACTGCCCTTGCTTTACGGATCAATGCGAGTGCCCGACGGCTGGGTGTTTGGGGCCACCCATTGCAATCAAGGTCTGCAAGAAGTCGACTGTTCCTGCTTCCATGCATGTGGACCGCACCACAGAAGGCGGTCTGTGAAAGAACGCACTTCATGTCCGAATCAGTCCAGTCTTGCGTCCATTCTTCCAGAAATTTTTCCTGTCTGGGGCCGAGTAATTCTAATCCCTCCAGATCAATCTTACGAGGATCATAGCCGGGATCGTTGATGTGGTCCGGTCGTGGTCCCATTTGTGGGATTTTACCCGCAGGTCCCGTTTTGAACTTGCGGTCCTCCAGGATCGCAAAATCTACTTTTCCCACGGTCAACCGGGTGAAGTAGACTCCGATATTACGATTGATCGGGGCCGGGTCAATGGGGTCTGGCAGACTCCATGTCTGCTGGCGCTGTACTAGATTTACATAGTCCACCGGAAACTTATATCCGCCATCTGCATTGCCAGGTATACTCGAATGCTTTCCATTTTCTCCCCACACGTTTGGGTGTCCAACATCATGGTCATCCGGAATGGCAACGGTTGGTCGATCCTTAATGATATCGCGATATTGCAATCCAAATTCGATCCAACCTGCGGTATGTTCAGTATGACGGTATGTCTGATCTCCTCCAAAGAAGAGTAGATCAGGGTTCAATTTGCGGAGATTGTCCACGATCTCCTTGCGTGGCCCCGTAGTGCGACTTGAATTGCATGAAAGATTGGCGACAACAATTGCTTCTTTGTCACTGGGATCCTTGCGTATCAAGCCCTCGAACTTGGCTCCATCACCATGCCGGACCCGATATTTGACATCCACAGAATCATCCCATTCTTCAATCCTGAAATGAGCATCCCATCCCGGATAAAGCACTTCTGCCTGAGCAACCTCTTTCCAGTCCTCTTTGGGGAATTTAAGCTCCAGTCGCACTCGGCGTGGTTCCCCCGGTTTCAAGGGAAATAATTGAGCCGTCAGCTTTAGTACCGCATTTTGCTGGGTATAGAGTGCGAATACCACCACTTCATCTCTTGGTACATTCAGATTAGGTGGGGCTGCCTTGCGGCCGTTTTTGAGAGGGGTCATCAGATTGCCCGGGCGTTTCCACCATTCACCTGTAGTGAGCGTTTCAAGATTGGCATGGTCGTCACCAAAAGGCTTAACAGCTTCAGCTGCTCTCAAGAATTGAGGAGCTATCATCAGGCTTGTGAAGCCTGCTGCCGTTTTTTTAAGTGCGTTGCGTCGGCTGACTTTCATTTCATTAATGGGAGATAGGTAATCTATACAAAATTACCGTCGCACAAACAACAATTTCTGCAATTGAGCGGCAAGGGATACGCGTCTTTCCTCATGTCAATGATCGTAATTAACTTCAAGAAACAACTAAGATATGGTAATGCTTACCCCATGAGCAATCTGGTAGCAGGTAATGATAACCTCAGCAGTAAATTTGACCTTCGTGATGTTGCGCAATTTGATGATGAGCAAGATCAACCCAGATTATCAGATATCTCCAAAGCATTTCGAAACTCAGGGATGCTCTGGTTGCAAGGAGTTTTTGAATGTCAACTACTGGAGGACCTTCGGTCGGCTTACTTTAAAGAATATGCGGGTCTGAATGAGAAGGATCACCCCAACGTTTGCCTTGATGTGGGTGACAAGGATCGAAGCATGTATACGGTGATAAAAAGGCCTCCT
The DNA here is from genome assembly GCA_040264395.1 of Verrucomicrobiota bacterium. Lineage (GTDB taxonomy): Bacteria > Verrucomicrobiota > Verrucomicrobiia > Limisphaerales > AAA164-E04 > AAA164-E04. The sequence goes on along the minus strand of JBDQII010000072.1, from coordinate 8,819 downwards.
TTTGATCATCCGGATTTGCACCAGTCGCCTCTTTTATTTCCTGTTTTGAGGTCCATTCTGACAAAGGAAATGATCATCCAGAGTTTTGGTGTTGTGTCAGCATCTTCCGGGAGTAGCCGTCAACACTTGCACATTGACCACAACAAGCTATTTCGAGAGATGGGTGATTTTTCTTCTTTATTACCTTCTTATGCGATCACGTTGATTATTCCCTTGGTAGATTTGAATGAGGAGACAGGAACCACGGCCATCTGGCCGGGCAGCCACCGCAATGCGTCTAACTTGCCTGAGGATGATGAGAACTTGACCTATGAGCACGCGGTTTTGCCCAATGCAAAAGTGGGTGACTGTCTCATGTGGGATTTCAGAACGTATCATTGCGGTACTCCAAATTTGACTGATTCTGATCGGCCGCTGCTCTATATGACACTGAGCCGCAGTTGGTTTGAAGATCGTTGTAACTATAATCGATTGGAGGGCAGGTTTCCTCTGTTAGTGAGTCAAAATTTCTTGAATGGACTGGATCATGATCAAAAAAAGCTCTTTCAGGCTGCTTCCATTTGTGATGGGTATTGATCTGGGGAGGCCACAAGGGATTGATCAATCGTCCCCACTGACTTGGATTCTGCTCAGGTGGATTTTTTCTTATCCACGTTGAATTTTGCAGAGTGGGTCGCTTTCTTTTACCGTTGTTGAAACAAGCACCCTTTGCGTCTAGTATCTCATGCCAATGACGTGCAAAAATTATTTACCATTAAAATGAACCCGCTGATGGGGATGTTGATGCTTGGTATCACTCTCGGATGTACGACCATGCTGGCCGCAGAGGTGCCCGCAATCTTGCCTCGATCCGATGCATCCCCAGTGTCCGATGGCAAAGTCAAGGTCTACATCCTTGCGGGTCAGTCCAACATGGTCGGTTTTGGTTATCTGAAAGACTCGCGTCCCGTTTATCCGAGTATCTTCCTTTCGGCAGATCCGAATATCAAGGTTGGTCGAATGCCGGTTGGGCCATCAGCTTTGCTGAAGCACGAAGTGTATCTTTCGGCTGAGAATGGAGCCCCCTCTGGAGCCAGTGTTTTTGTATACTCCGGTGCCTACAGGGAAGGTGCTGACTATGACTCCATGAAGCCAATGAAGGAGGCAACCATTGCTCTGGGAACCGTGGATGGCCAATTGCCCTCACTTGAGGGACCGCATACTGTGGTTGTAAAGGCCTTTATTGAAGTCCCGATGAGTGGGATGCATGAAATTCACCCTGGGTTTGAGAACAGTACTTACGCCATCGCTTCCCTCGGGGGAAGGGAAGTTTATCGCAAGGAAATCGGTAAGGAAGCGTTCTTGACGCCCGTTTTACTCGAGCAGGGAAAGCGCTATCCCATTTCCATAACATATCTGAAAAGCGGTTCGACTGCTTTATGGCTCAAACAAATCCATATTGAAGGTAAAGGAGATCTCGCTTCGCTCCTTCGAGAAGGCAAGTACCCTTGGTTTTCTGATGAGAAAGGGGAATGGACAGTGCGTCAGGATGTGACTTACTGGGAAACGCGAGTCTCCAAAGATAAGGGTGGAAACGGGGGCCCCTTGACGGCGACTTCGAATGGTAGATTCATCGGTCCTGAAGTTCCATTCGGTTTCGTCGTGGGCACTTACCACGAGGAACCCGTTTTGCTCATTGAATCATCGATGGGAAACCGATCCTTGAGTTTTGATTTCCGTCCTCCCTCCAGTGGCAAGACTGAAGAAGAAAAGGCGAACGAGTATTGTGGTTTGGAATATGACCTGATGGTTGAAGGCGTTCATAAATCCCTTGCGAACATCGATAGCATCGTACCGGATTACCAGGGGCAGGGTTACGAGATCGCTGGCTTTGTCTGGTTCCAGGGACACAAGGACAAGGATGTTGCAAAGGAAGTTTATGAGACACACCTTGCTCATCTTATCAAGGACCTTCGCGACGAATTCAAAACGCCCAAGATGCCCGTGGTCGTGGCAACTGTTGGTTTCGGTGGGATGGCCATGGATCCGGGGCACTTCATGACCTGGGAAGCTCAGATGGCAGTGAGTGATCCGAAACAATATCCTGAATTCGAAGGTAGTGTGGCCACTGTAGATACCCGTCCGTTCTGGCGTTCACGGGGAGAATCCCCCACAAATACAGGTTATCACTACAATCATAATGCTGAGACCTACGTTCTCACTGGTGACGCGCTGGGTCGTGCCATGGTCGAATTGCATGGAGGGGAGGTTGAAAAAATGATGCTTACTGATCCGCCCAAGCGGCACCCGGATGTTGAAACAATTTATTCGGATGCCGTCACTGGCAATTACAACAAGCGAGGCCCTCACTACGCTGCCGCGTATTATCTGGAGATGAGGCAGGCTCTCAAGCCGATTATCATGGAAGAGATGGTACCCGAATTTATTGACACGGCTTTTGCTCCCAACAGCCGTGCTTCGCTCAAGGGGATTGTTACCGGTGAGAGGCCGCAGAGAATGCCTGCGGATATTCGGAGTGATCTCGACACCCTGATTGAATATTACGCTATCGCGGGAGTTCCGGATTTCGCCTGGAGACCTTTCGGTCCGGAGATGCGCAATAAGAGCTGGTCTTATTTCAGTTTTGATCCACCCGAGAAACAGAGCCCCGAAATGAGTGACCGCTATCGCAAAATTACCTTTCCAGAGGGAATGGACCGTTGGTTTGCTCCTGAGTTTGATCCGCACAAAGCGCATTGGAAGACCGGTCGGGCTCCTTTTGGCAGGATGGGCGACAAACTGGATCGTCGTCGACCGAGATGTAATGGCACTCATTGTGGTTGCAGTGAGATACCTCATACTTTTTGGGAAAAAGAAGTGCTCCTCATGCGGCAGACTTTTGAGATTCCCGCGCTCAAAAAAGGGCATGCCTATCGCCTGATTCTTGGTGGGGCGGGGTGTGATCGTTCGGGTGAAGGTTTCGCGATCTACGTGAATGGTAATCCATTGACGGAGGTTTCCGGTGGTTTTTATCGCTATACCGGAATCCGCGGCAGTTACCTGTATGCCGACATCTTGCCGGAGTTCAAAGGTGGAGAGGTGACTTTCGCTTTGATCAATTTCCTGCGCTACACTCACTTCAGGAACGTGACCCGCTATCACGGTCCTCATCCCGATTTTCGAGGCAAGCAAGTGCCTCCCAACGGGCATGTCAGCCTTTGGTTGGAAGAGGCCAAGCTTTCCCCGGCAGTTCTCGAGGCGGCCATGAAAATGTTGGATGAATAGGGCTCTTGAAGATTTGACGTCATCGGCAAAGCGTTGCTGACCGTTCCGTGAACCGGTTGAGTTTCAAATGGAGTCTTCATTTGGCCGCATCGAACAAACGATCAACAACGAATTCGTTGAATTCCCTCAAATTTTGATTCCTGATTTGGGCCGGGAGCCATGGCCCTTCACGCAGTATTTTTCCACGAAGGGCCCGATCCTTTCTTTGAACGCATGGCTGGTATCGGCTTTGAGTTCAACTTCGTCTAGAACTTCAATATCCATTTCTGCCCAGGCAGGCAGCAGCCAAGATGTGGTCAGTATGAAGCAACACACTGCGGCCTTTTTCTCAGGACATGAGTTCGCATTAAAGGCCTGCTGAATGATAAAAATGTTGTCATGGCAGAATGTTCTCCACCGCCATGGAGGCGGCTTGTTTGTGTTCAATGTATATCTGTTCGTTCTATGACTGATTTCATCAGGCTGCGAAAAGTTGCTTTTTCGCTATCAGAGTCAAATCAAAATAGACCGTTTGCTCATATGGAATTTGATGTCCTGCATCAACAACGGAGGGAGTTATCGAGATGTGAATCCTTGGCTCATGTGATCCGTAGTTGATCAGCGGTAGAAAGCCGGCGGGTGGGGTGAAACTCCCAGTTTTTTGTAATTGAATCCACTTTCAAGAGGCTCATAGATGCTAGTGTATGCCACGCTGCTCTCCGCTGAGATCTGATCTTCCATTTCCAGGCCCCAATAGATGGCATTGATGATCAGGCGGCGCAGTCCCGGGTTCTGGAGGTCTTTGCCGCTTCCCATGGTGGATTGAAGCACTCTTGCCGTCTGGCCCCCGGTGGTTTTCCAGTGCTTGAACCAGACCACCGGCAGCGGCGCTTTCTCGGGATTCGTTGCTCCACCCTGCTTTCTGCCGATAAGTGGCTGGCCCATGACGAGGGCGGTGCATCCCTCGGGAAGTTCTGAACCCTCTTTATAAGTACGGTAGACATCCGACGGTCCCCAGATGTCTTCTACTCCGATCAGGACCGGATGTTCCTTCATTTCCGGGATGATGTCTCCGCGCGTGGAATCCTGATGCCAGTTGCCGTGATGACTGAGAAAAGTCCCACCCAGAAGCTCGCCGAACCTTACTTGTCTGCCGTTGATACTGTAGGGAAGGGGGCCCCTGAATCCGTGGTTGGCTGTGCGCAATCCGATGATCGGTTTTCCGGAATCCAGATATTGAACGATGTGCTGCAATTGGTTTTCAGGCAGGGTCAATAGTCGAGTCAGGAAAATCACCAGGTCAGCCTTTTCAAGATGTTTCAACCCAGGAATGTGATGCGATTTGAAGGCATCCTCTTCTCCTTTCCTGGGGTAAACAGGCATGGTTGGATCCACCATGCCGTCTTCATTGAGGCCAAAAAGGACCGTGCAGTGAAAACCATGTTGCCTTGAGAGAATGCCAGCCATCATCGGCATTGATTGTTCGCTGCGGTATTCTTGGTCTGCGGCGATCAGGATGACATGCTTTCCCTGTCCAGGACCTTTGCCTCCCAGATAGACCAACCACTGGTCACTTTCCGTCAAGGGATGTTCTGTGCCAGCTGAAACCGTGGCCGAAAAAAACACGAAGAGAAGCATGAGCCCAAACCTCATGAGTTGTTTTTTGATCTTCATACCAAGAAGCTAAAAGTTTTATCAGGAGATGTCAGCTTTCAACTCCCTTTCCTTACCCTTGATTTTCATTGGCAATGATTCACGGTTGGCATTGGTAATTCTGGTAATCTGTATTCGAGGAGTTACCGTTATCTTTTGAAGGTTGAACAATAGATCAGTTTTTTGTTCAATCGAATGGCATCAATAATCAAAAAAATAAATGCATTGCTTCAGGCGGCATTATTATACGGTGCATGGGAGAATGACCAGCTGACTTGCTCTCGGTGAACTTAGCAGAGGGCTTGTTGAGCCATGACTGTCAGAGGATAAATAGGCTTCATTCCTTTGCCCTTTTTCAGTAAGACCGGAATACAAAAAATGATCGCATTATTTCTAACACGTAGAGGAGAAAAATATTGAGCAAACGAACCAAACGGAGTGGTGCGCGCAATAACAGGCACGCGCAAGGCGGCGGATTTGTTGCGGTTGATCAACCTGATCTGGAGACAATCCTCAGTTCCACGGAGAACCCCTTCCTACTGGTTCTTGATGGTGTCCAAGACCCGCACAATCTAGGAGCATGCCTTCGGACAGCAGATGGTGCTGGCATTCATGCAGTGATTGCTCCCCGAAATCGTGCAGTTTCCATTACCGAGACCGTCTCCAGGATTTCCTGTGGCGCGGCGGAAAACGTACCTTTTGTGCGCGTCGTAAACATAGTGAGAACCCTTGAACTTCTCCGTGAGCACGGGGTCAATCTGGTGGGAACTGCTGATGGCGCCGAATCAACATCATTATATGAGGTTGATTTTACAGGACCGACCGCATTGGTGTTGGGAGCCGAGGGCAAGGGGATTCGCCGACTTACGCAAGAAAACTGTGATCAAGTGGTACGCATACCCATGTTAGGGAGAGTGGATTGCTTGAATGTATCAGTGGCGACTGGTGTGTGTCTGTACGAAGCGCTTAGACAGAGGATAGGCCAGAGCAAGTAGTTATTGTGCATGGCTGTCTTGGCTGCAACAGCCTGGGTATTTGGTATGACAAGCTTCTTTGTCCGGGTGTGTTCTGGCAAACCCGCTTGTCTCCAGCTTTCAACCTCAGCTCGGATTTGTTGCACTCTTATTTTGTTGCGATTCTCAGATTCAACGCGATCCGTGGAGTTCAGCTCTTTGATTCCAAATCGTTGTTCGCTGTAAACATGACGAAGTTGACACTAGTCTGTATTTGTTCGAAAAAACAAGATTGTCGATGGGGTTTTTCATAGTGATCAAATCACCAGTCTCAAGACGGGGAGCCGCTCGTTTGTCACGCCGTCATTCACCTGCGGTTGGATGCCTTGAATAATCGCAATCTTGCCCATTTCGACCAAGTCCCCCACCAACTTCAGTGCCGGAGCCTCCGCCCTAAGCTGTGATCGCAGCCCGTTCGTTGCCTTTTGAGTTGGTTTTTTCCAGGAAGTAGTCGTAATCGCCTGCATATGAGGTCACCGTGCCCTTGTTGACATGCAGGACCTTGGTGGCGAGTCGGCGTATGAAGTAGACATCGTGGGAAATGAAGAGCAGCGAACCTTCGTAACGCTCAAGAGCGATGATCAACGATTCAACGGTCAGTATGTCAAGATGAGTGGTGGGCTCGTCCATCAGCAGGAGGTTAGGAGGGTTGACCAGGAACTTGAGAAGGTTTAACCGACTTTTTTCGCCCCCACTCAGCACATTCGTTTTTTTGTATATCTCCTCTTTGCGAAACATGAAGGAGCCGAGGATTCCCCGCGCTTCGTCTTCACGGATGTCCGGCGAAGATTCAAGCACCTCATCGAGCACAGTGTTATTTGGATCAAGCGATTTGGAACGGTGCTGACTGAAATAGCCGAGCTTACAATTATGGCCCTCAGTCCGAACGCCCTTCTGGAATTTTACTTCACCTGCGAGAATCTTGATTAGCGTAGATTTCCCTGCACCATTCGGCCCGATAAGGACTGTACGATCGCCGCGCTGAACTTCGAAGTCGAGCCCTTCATAGACCTTGTTGTCTCCGTATGACATGTGGATGTTCTCCAGCGCAATGGACCGCTGACCACCTCGCAAGGGAGCGGGGAACCTGAATGGATATGGCTTGCGGGGGGGGAGAGGTTTTTCAAGCAGTACCATTTTTTCCAATGCCTTTAGCCGGCTTTGAGCCTGTGCGGCTTTGGAGGTCACATTCCGAAATCGGCTGACGAAGTCCTTGATCACCGAAATCTCCTTCTGCTGGTTTTTGTAGGCAGCGGAATCTCGAATGAACGCCTCCTTTTTCTGAATTTCGTATTCGGAAAAGTTACCTTTCCAGGAAAAAAGTCGCTTGTTTGAGAACTCAAATACCTTTTGCACGATGCTATCCATGAACTGTCGATCATGCGAGATCAACAGCACCGCGCAGGACTGGGTCTTGAGGTATTCCTGAAACCAGAGCAAGGCACTGAGATCGAGGTGATTGGTCGGCTCATCAAGCATCAGTAAATCAGGTTGCATGGCCAACAAGCGAGCCAGATGTGCGCGCATGACCCACCCACCGCTCAAGTCGGAAGCAGGACGATCAAAATGCTCTTCGGAGAATCCGAGGCCGTGAAGCATCTTCTTTGCCTTGGCTTCGAACTGCGGATCGTTCAGGGCGTCGAACTTGGCCTGAGCTTCGTAGTATTCGATGCAATCGCACCTACCGGCTTCCTCCAGTTGACGGAGGGATGCCTCCAACTTTGGGATCGTGCCAACACGGCCAGTGGCTACTTCCATTACCGTTTCGCCTCCGAGGGCCTCACTCTCTTGCGGTAAATAACCGACTGTGGTCCACTCGTCCCGATTGATCTCGCCTGTGTCGGCCGTCTCGTTGCCTAGGATGAGTGAGAAAAGCGTGGTTTTGCCAGAGCCGTTGGGGCCAACCAACGCCACCCGTTCGCCATAGTTCATGGTCATGGATACATCTTCAAATAAAGGCGTTCCGGCAAATGCTTTTGCTAATTTTCGAATGGTCAACATAGATGTGAATTTCCGAGCTTGAGGTATAAACGGCTTGAGCCTTCCGCTACAAAGAGGCAAGAGAAAAGGCGGATTTTTCGATCGGGTCAACAAAAAACGGGCTATGCTTTGTTTCTCAATCAGGATGCTTTGGGAAAAAAGCAGGCTTCCTTCATCATAGCTTCGTATGATTAAAGCAGTCGTTTTGGAAATCGATCTCTGTTGAGTATGTCACTTTGACATATTCAATCGCAGCCACAGGATTTTTCAAAACCATTAAAAAGTGATGGTGATCGGTTCTGTTGCAGCATCCTCTCCATCAGGGGGAGACATGTTTCGAATGGGGCAAGTTCCAATCGAACAACAATATCATCTACTCTGTTCTCCTGCGAGCATCCTGTATTTCTTGCCTTTGGGTGAGGTATGCAGAAGTCAACTCCACCCCTCCGCTCAATGGATCGCAAGCCACAAGGTCTCTGCACGCTGGTAGGATCGGCGTGCAAGAGGGCTTTCTTCCGTGCAGGCCCTGATAAGCTTTTTACACAGGGTATTACTGATTTAAGATATCACTGTTTTTACGAGCCTCAGCATTTACTAAGCTGAAGTGGCGACTATATCTCTTTTCTCTGGAAGGGCATCCACAATACGCAGAATCATGGCCGAAAACCGATATTTCTCCACTTCTCTTCGAACTCGGCCTGACGTCTGTGAGTGTAACCGTATTTCATGAACCATATGTCTTGCTTGTCTTGATCTGTCTTGGCGGTTATCCCGAATTTGGAGCTCCTCGGGGCTGCTTTGGATGCCTCGAGCATGCCTTCACCTTTCCATTTATGGCTATCAGCATGGCCATCGGCGTAACTCAAGGTGCTCATGTTGATATGCCACAGCGCAACCGCGTCCACCCATGTGAGTGCCCTTGGATCCGGG